>JAADHY010000043.1 GCA_013151585.1 Planctomycetota bacterium | reverse complement strand
AGGGAGTCACTATCGAGAACACCGGCACGGAACCGCTGGTCTCTCTTCGTTACTTCGGGCCGGGGGCCTGTCCGGACGCCCCGAACGTCGGGGATCACAAGAAAGCGTGAACAGAGACGGCCGACGGCACGCTTCGGTTCGGAGCGTGCCGTTTTGTTTTCTTCAAGCCTCTGTTCGACCGAGCGAATCTGAGCTAAAGGAGCCGCCCATGACAGACGCTCATCCGAACAACTTTCCGAAACTGCACAATGCCGCGTGGCCCGGCGTCGTCGGCAAAGGGGATGGTGGTGAACCACCGATCGATCTGGATACGATGCTCGACCTCACGGCCGGGGCCGAAGTCGACGGCGTCAAGTTTGATGGCGTCGACCTGTTCCTCTACGAGCCGCACATCAACATCGACATTTCCGACGACGACCTGAAGCGGTGGGCCGAAAAGTTCCAGTCGCGGAATCTGGCCGTCGGCACGGTCGTCGCGCCGATCTGGCCGCCCACCGGAGGCGGGTCCGCGATGGGGGACGCCGCCGAGCGAGAAAAGTTTCTCACCCAGGTGCGCAAGGGGTGCCGCATCGCGCAAAAGTTGCGCGAACTAGGGGTGCGAACCTACGGCAACGTGCGAATCGACTCGGCTTGCAGTCCGGCCGACTGGGCGCAGGACCCCGAGGGCAACACGAAAAAGATCGCCGAAACGTTCCGCGAGGCTTGCACGATCGCCGAGGATCACGGCGAACGGCTCGCGGCCGAAGGCGAGATTTGTTGGGGCGGTATGCACAGTTGGAAAAAGATGCTCCAACTTCTGGAGATGGTTGACCGACCGCAGACCCTCGGTTTCCAGGCCGACATGGCCCACACCCTGTTGTATCTGCTTGGCTACAATGCCCCCGAAGACGCCCTCCTGCCGGAAAACTTCGATTGGTCCGACCGCGAACGGTTTGACGCGGCTTACAAGCAGCTCACCGATGCCTTGCGTCCCTGGACAATTGACTTCCATGTGGCTCAGAACGACGCCACCGTCCACGGCAGCGGATCGCATGATAAGACGGGCCGCCACTGTCTGGCGACCGACCCGAACGGGAAATTGGACATCGTCCGGCACGCGGGCTTCTGGCTCCGTGATGAAAACGGCGAGCTGACCAAGGCGTGCCGTCACCTCTGCTGGGACGGTTGCATGTTTCCGAACGCCGTGATGATGGATCCGCAGACGTGGCAAGATATTTTGCGAGTGATGGTCGCCGTGCGCGACGCCCACGGATGGCAGGAGTAACGAGGGTGGTGCGGAAGGTCGCCGCCAGAGGTGTCCCCTAACCCCCGAGACGGCCGAGCGGAACGGAAGGCAAGCGTTCCCGGCTTGCCTGGACTCCGACAAAGGCCGCGCAGTTTAACAACCTCGGGTGGCCACGCGCGGTGTGCAGCGAGTATATATTGTGACAACACACGAAGACGGTAACGGTAGATCCACGACGAGAAAGGAAGAGCCATGGCCAAGACGCTGAACGTCGGTTTGATCGGCTACGGATTCATGGGACGGACCCATTCGAACGCGTACCGCAAGGTTAACAACTTTTTCGACCTGGAGTATCGGCCGGTTTTGAAGACCGTTTGCGGCCTCGTCGAGGAAGAGGCGAAGGCCTTCGCGGAGAAATGGGGCTACGAATCCTACGGAACGAACTGGCGGCAAGTGATCGAGGACCCGAACATCGATTTGGTTGACATCTGCGTTCCGAACAACTTGCACGCGGAAATCGCCATCGCCGCGGCCGAAGCGGGCAAGGCGATCCTGTGCGAGAAGCCCTTGGCTTTGAATGTCGCTCAAGGCAAGCAGATGGTCGAAGCGGTCGAAAAGGCCGGTGTGGCCAACTTGGTTTCGTTCAACTATCGCCGAGTGCCGGCCGTGACGTTGGCCAAGATTCTGATCGAGGAGGGTCGGCTGGGGAAGATATTCCATTACCGAGCCAACTTCTTGCAAGATTGGACCATATCGGCCGACGTGCCTCAGGGCGGCATGGCTACTTGGCGGTTAGACGTCAAAGCGGCCGGGAGCGGCGTCACTGGCGATTTGCTCGCCCACTGCATCGATACCGCCATGTGGCAAAACGGGCCGATCACTCAAGTCAACGCTACCACGGAAACGTTTGTCAAGCAGCGGAAACACGCCGAGACGGGTAAGGTCGAGCCGGTGGGCATTGACGACGCCTGCATTTTCATGTGTCGGTTCGAAAACGGCTCGTTGGGCAACTTCGAGTCAACCCGTTACGCGAGGGGCCATAAGGCTCTTTACACGTTCGAGGTCAATGGCGAGCATGCGTCGATCGCCTGGGACCTGCACGATTTGCATCGACTCTCGTGGTTCGACCATCGCGACGAAGGAAAGCTGCGGGGGTGGCGATCGATCCACGTGACCGACCACGGCGGCGAGCATCCTTACATGGATAAGTGGTGGGTTCCGGGACTCCAGATCGGCTACGAACACACTTTCGTGCATCAAATCGCTGACTTTTTGGAAGGCTTGGCCGAGGGCGAGACGGTACATCCTACGTTTGCGGACGCTCTGGAAACGCAGAAAGTGTGCGAGGCGGTTCTGCTCAGCGCTCGCGAGGGCCGTTGGGTGGATGTCCAGTCGGTCGGCTAAACGCCTGCGGGACGCGCGATTGGCCTGCCTGTGCCGGCCGTCCGTGAGTGTCCGTGTATCTGTCTGTGCTCAGGAGATTTCCATGGAACGCCAACCGATTTCTCGAGAAGGCTACGAAAAACTTCGAGCCGAGATTCGTCGGCTGGAGCAGGAAGAATTGCCGAAGATTGCGGACCGGATCGCTGCGGCCCGCGACGAAGGTGACCTGAGCGAGAATGCCGAATACCACGGGCAGCGAGAAGCGATGGGGCTGCTTCAGGCCAAAATCAATCAGCTCAAGGCGAAGCTGGCCAATTGCGAAATCGTTGACAAGTCGCGGCTCCCCAAGGATGTGGTGGCTTTCGGTTCCATCGTCACTGTACGGGACCTGGATACCGGCGAAGAGGAAAAGTACGAGTTCGTCGGGCCGGGCGAAGAAGACTATTCCGGCGAAGTGATGAAGATTCTTACCAATAGCCCGATCGCCGAAGGACTGATGGGAAAGAAGGTCGGCGACCAAGTGGAAATTCCCGTGCCACGTGGAACACTTCGGCTGGAAATCATCGACATCCAGAGCGCGTAGCGTCGGGAGCGGCGAGAGAAAGACCACGGTCGATTGTACCACTGAGGAGACAACGCACCATGAAACGGGTTCCGGCGGGGTTGCTTTTCGTTTTGGGGATGTCCTTTGCCTTCTGCACCAGCTTGCTGGTTCAATTGGCCGAGTCAGCGGCACCGGGCTGTTGTCAGTCCGGCTGTCCGGATGCGACGAAGGGCTGCTCTGAAGCCGGCTTCGTGCCGTTGTTCGACGGGAAAACGCTTCGGGGTTGGCACGGCGACCGGAAACTTTGGAGAGTCGAAAACGGTACTATCGTCGGCAGCACGGACGGCAAGATTCCGCACAACACTTTCCTCATCCACGAAGGGAACTTCTCGGACTTCATCCTGAAGGTGAAGTTTCGGCTACACCACCACAAAGGGAACAGTGGCATTCAGTTCCGCAGCCAAGAGCAAGATGACTTCGTGGTCGCCGGGTATCAGGCCGACATCGCCGACAACCAGTTTATGGGCATCTTGTACGGTGAACGGACCGGCCGTGGAATCATCGCCAACGTGACACCGGAAGTGAAAGCGGCCTTGGAAAAGGCGATCCACAAGGACGGGTGGAACGAGTACGTCATCACGGCGCAGGGAGATCATATCGTGCTCGAGTTGAACGGTGTGAAAACCGTCGACATCCGCGATCCGAAAGGGGCGAGGTCCGGAATCATCGCTCTGCAACTCCACCGCGGCCACAACATGACCATCTCGTTCAAAGACATTCGAATCAAAGTTCTGAAATCGGCAGCCGACTGACGGCCCGGGCGGCTCGCCGTTTTGCCCCTCCAAGCCTCTGCCATTTCAGCGGTTTTTCCGGAGACGCCGCGGACCCCACAGACGGTTTTGACGGCCGAGGATGAACGCGCCCGATAGTTCTTTCCCGGGGATTGCTCCGAGAACTGTTCCCTCACTTGGCCTTGATGCCGCCATAGGGTGGCTAGGGGTTGGCTCAGTCGTTTCAAGATGAGGAGCTCGATTCCGGCGGGGTCAGCCCCCATTCTGCGAGGCTCAGGTTTTTCGATCCTCAGTTTGAGGTTTTCCCTGAATGAAACGGCGCCAGAGGTGTGGTAGGGTAGCAACATGCCCCACGGCTCTATTCTGGCCACGGCGCTGGCTCGGAGCGATCCGGGTCAGCGCTGTTTCCCTCTCTTCGTCCTTCTTTTTTCTTTTTTGGGGCGTCTGAATATTCTTCTTTGGGCTCCGAGTTAGGTGGGCGGAACGCGGCCTCTTGACGCGTCTCCGCTCCCGCTCGGCCATTGCTCGCTGTGATCTTTGCGCACGAAACCCTTTCATGCTGCGAGTGCAGCAAGGTTCTGGGGGCATTCCTTGCGCTTTCCGGTTCGCAGGGCGGAGTTGGCCGTGGAGAGCGGGCTTACGGGGCGAATCGGAACGAGAAAACATCCGCGTCTTTCAGATGAAAACGCACGCGGATCGCCTGACCGGCCAGCGCGGCCAGATCGGGCTCGCCTTTCCACCGGACCGCCTGATCGATGGCATCGCCCCGAAGGGGGGCGCAGCGCTCCAAAGCAAACTCGGCGATTGGCCGTCCGTCCGGAGTTTGCAGCTCCACCTGCACGCACCCGTCCGACTCAGTTCGGAAGTTGACCATCAACTTCTTGCCGGCAAACTGCAGCGGCTTGGTGACCAGTTCGCCGCCACCTGGGCCCGCATGCAACGAGACGAATCCGTCGACTCGATACGTGAAGCGCCGGAGCCGGCTGCTGGGGCCGGTGTAGTACGCTTCGGTGGCATAGACGGAGTACTCGCGGTCGTTGCCGGGCAATTGCACCAGTCCCCAGGCCATGTAGTTACTCCGGTTTCCGGCCCGGTCTTTCGGCGCGTCTTTGGGAATCACCGGATCCAACCAGCGGTGGAAAATGCGGCCGTCGCGGCTGGCCATGAACGTCGGCTCGACCCGTTGGCCTTCCTGAGGCAAATAGCGTGTCGGGAAGCCAATCAAGATGTGTGGAGCCCGCGGGCACGGCATGATCGCGTTCGTGTAGAGGTGCTGTTTGGGCGCGCCCGGGTACTGAAGCAGCACGGGATCCGTCCAGTGGATGAAGTCTCGCGACGTACCCGTCATGATCGCTCGGACGCCCGATTCGAACGTCCGGTGGTATTCGCGATAGAGGCCGGCGTGGGCGTCCCAAAAGGCAAGGTTCTGTGAGTCGAACGCGCCTTTGGTGATGACGGGCTGAGGAACCATCAGCGACCAATGGATGCCGTCGGCTGATTTCAGCGCAATCAGTCCGCGCTTTTTGTAAGGGCCAGTTTTGGGAACGAAAGCGAGGGCCTTGTATCGGGCATCAGGCGGGCATTGCGGGTTGTTGTCTTTGAAGGGGGTGAAGTTGTGGCTGCCCGGTCCGCTCCACACGATGTTGTTGCGCTTCGAGCCGTTGAACTCAAACAGGCCGAGCTCGGGCCGTGTCCAATGGATGCCGTCGCGGCTTTCCGCGTAGCAAGTGACCTCGGGATGGGCCGACCTGCGGTTCTTCTCGTCAAAATGAGAGCCGCGGTAGTACATGCGGAACAAGTCGCCGTCGCGGAAGATCGTGTAGTAGGCGCATGTGTTGCCTTCCCAGGGCCTGTCTGTTTCGAGGACGACTTCATGAGGTGTCGGCCGCTGAAGCTTCAGCTTCGCATCGCCCGAGAGACGCTCGACGAGAAACTGATCCACGAACAGCTCGCGCCGCGTTCCGATGTCAATGGCTGTCGGCTTCTCCGACGCGGCCGCTGGCAGCCACGAGGAAAACGTGGCGGCGCACCCGGTCGCCAGGAACACGAACAAGCCTAAAAGATGCTGTCTGTTCATCATGGTCGCTCCTCATCGTCGGGTCAGGGGTGTTTTCGGAGTTTCCGATCGGCCTTCGCCTCTTTGAGCCAACGGTCGAACTCGGCCTTCAACTGTTGAGCCAGCTCGGGTTTGGCCGCAGCCAGATTGTAGGTTTCGCCGATATCGGTTTCGAGGTCGAATAATTGCCAATCGCGGTTCGTGCTCTGCCGCTCGCGGATCAATTTGTATCGGCCCATTCGGATGGCTGAACTGGCCCCCCATTGCCAATAGAGGTACTTGTGAGGCGAGGCGGCTTTGCCGGCGAGCGTCGCAGTGGGGTCACGGCCGTCCAAAACGCGGTCGGTGGGAAGCGGGAGGCCGGCGGCCTTGAGGATCATGGGAACGAAATCCATGCTCCAGAGCGGCTCGCGGCAGATGCCTCCGGACGGGAGCCGTCCCGGCCACCGGACGACGCAAGGGACGCGGATGCCGCCCTCCCACAGCGTCACGCCGCCGCCTTTGAGCGGCCGGTTGGATGCGCATTCCAGGCCGCGGCCGGGCATCATGAAAGCTCCGTTGTCGGAAAGGAGGATGACCAGCGTGCGGTCACGCAGGCCGAGTTCCTCGAGCACGCGCAGCACACGACCAACTCCGGCGTCCAACGCGCTGACCACCGCACGGTATCGCTTCCGCTCGTCCAGCGTTTTCGGCGAATCGCCATAGATGTGGAAGAATTCATCCGGCGCCTGCCAGATCGCGGGCTGCCCCGGCTGCTTGTTGGCCGGGCTCGGGAAGTGAGCGGCGTTGAACGGCACGTAGCAAAAAAATGGTCGGTCCTTGTTGCGCCGGATGAAATCGCAGGCGGCATCGGCATAGAGAAACGTCGTATAACCTTTCACCTTCGCTGGCTGAGTGCCTTGAAACAGATCATTGCGACCTCGATAGACGTGCGTGTAATAGTCGCAATTGCCCGAGGCATTGCCCAGGTATTCGTCGAAGCCGCGTTCAGTTGGACGGCTGCCGGGCAGGAAGCCGATGTTCCATTTGCCGAAGCATCCGCTGACGTAGCCGGCGGGTTTCAAATAACGAGGCAGAATGATTTCGTCGCGCGGCAGGCCGACCTGCTTCAGGTCGTCGATCAACTGCTGGTTCAGCCCGTTGCGGACCGGATGCCGGCCGGTCAGCAGTGCTCCTCGCGACGGCATGCAGGACGGTGAGCCAATGTAAAAGTCGGTGCACAGGACGCCTTCGGCCGCCAACCGGTTGATGTTGGGCGTCATGATGTCGCGATTGCCGTAGCAGCCCAGGTCTCCGTAGCCGATGTTGTCGAGGAAGAAGAGCACAATGTTCGGCTTGTGGGAGCCAGCCGGACCGGTCGCGGCGGAGGCCGCCACCACTGAGGAGCAGACAAATGTGCCCGCGAGGAGTACGGATGTCGCAACCCCGAAGACTCGATCGCAGCGCGTCATGTGGCTGTCTCCTTCTTGCTCAGATGGACAAATCCCCTCGGGCGGACAAGGCATGCGGGCCGGTCCGAGCAGTCGCGCCACTCCGACTCAGTCCCCGACGGACGACGCGTCAGTCTTTCCCGTCGTCGAGCAACCGCATCAAGTACCGCCCGTAGCCGCTGTTTTTCAGTGGCTCGGCTAACCGCCGCAGTTGCTCCTCGCTAATGTAACCCATCCGCCAGGCAATCTCTTCCGGACACGCCACCTTCAGCCCTTGCCTTGCCTCGAGGAGCGACTCGTGCGTGCCCGTGTCTAGCCACGCCGTGCCCCGTCCCAAAACCTCGACATACAACTGCCCCCGCTCCAAGTACATGCGGTTCAGGTCCGTGATTTCCAATTCGCCTCGGGCGGACGGTTTGAGCTGTCGGGCCAGCTCGACGACCTGTGTGTCGTAAAAGTACAACCCCGTCACGGCCAGATGCGATTTGGGCTGCTTCGGCTTTTCTTCGATTTCTGTCGGTCGTCCTTCGGCATCCAGAACGACCACGCCGTAGCGTTCCGGATCGCTCACGTGGTAGGCGAACACTGTCGCACCGCTCATGCGAGCGGCCGCTTGCTGCAAGCTGCGGCTGAGCAGATGGCCGTAGAAGATGTTGTCCCCAAGAACCAGGCACGACGGATGTCCTTCGACGAACGCGGCGCCGATCAGAAACGCCTGAGCCAATCCGCCGGGATGGGGCTGTTGGGCATAAGAAAAACTCAGCCCCCACTGCGAGCCGTCGCCGAGCAGCCGCTGGAAAAGCGGCAGATCGTGCGGCGTGCTGATGATCAGCACGTCGCGGATGCCCGCAAGCATCAGCGTCGTCAGCGGGTAATAGACCATCGGCTTGTCGTAGATCGGCAGCAGTTGCTTGCTGATGACTTGCGTCGCCGGATAAAGCCGCGTACCGGCGCCCCCCGCCAGGATGATTCCTTTGCGCCGAGGATCCGCTGATTGCTCTGTGCTGTTTTGAGTCGTCGGCTCGTTCATGTCACCGCCTCACTGTAACCTCGCTTACTGTGAGCCCGCCGCCTCCCAACTTTTTCGTCCCGCCTCTTGCCTCCTGTCTCCCACCTTCTACCTTCTGCCTTTTGCCTTCTCTCCGGCCTCACACGCCGTGATACTCCCGGTACCACTGGACGAACCGAGCCACGCCGACTTCAATGGGCGTGTCGGGTTTGAAGCCGACGTCACGCACCAGGTCATCAATGTCAGCAAAAGTTTCCGGCACGTCCCCCGGTTGCAGCGGCAAGAAATTCTTCTCCGCTTTGCGTCCCAGGTTCTCTTCCAGCACTTCGATCAGCCGCATCAGCTCGACCGGCTGGTTGTTGCCGATGTTGTACAGGGCGTAGGGAGCCAGGCTGGTCGCCGGGTCCGGCTCATCGCCGGACCAGTTGGGATTGGGCTGCGGGATTCGATCCAGCACCCGCACCACGCCTTCGACGATGTCATCGACGTACGTAAAGTCGCGGCGCATTCTGCCGTAGTTAAAGACGTTGATGGGCCGACCGTTCAAGATGGCGTCGGTGAAAAGGTACAGGGCCATGTCGGGACGCCCCCACGGTCCGTAAACCGTGAAAAACCTCAGCCCCGTCGTCGGAATTCGGTAGAGGTGCGCGTAGGCATGAGCCATCAACTCATTGGACTTCTTCGTGGCGGCATATAGGCTGACGGGATGGTCCACGTTGTGGTGAACCGAAAACGGGATCTTCGTGTTGGCTCCGTAGACCGAGCTGGTCGACGCGTAGACCAAATGTTCGATCTTGTGGTTCCGGCAACCTTCCAGAATGTGCAAAAACCCCACGACGTTGCTGTGCACATACGTGTGTGGCTTTTGGAGCGAGTAACGGACGCCGGCCTGAGCGGCCAGATGAGCCACTCGGTCGATCTTTTCGGTGGCGAAAAGTCGCTCCATCGCTTCTCGATCGGCCAGATCGATCTTGTGGAACGCAAAAGCCGGATACCGGCGGAGCTGGGCCAGTCGATCTTCCTTCAATTGGACGCTGTAGTAGTCGTTGAGATTGTCGAGCCCGATGACCGTGTCGCCGCGCTCAAGAAGCCGGCGGCTCAGGTGAAATCCGATAAACCCCGCCGCTCCAGTGACCAGAACCGTCGTCATGACGTATCCCTTCGGAACAAGACTTTCCGGCAAATGACCTTTCGGCCGCACCGGTTTCGTGCCGAGCCCCGTCCTTTCATGAGCCGTCGGCGCTCAGTTTTGACCGATAATATTCCACGGTTTTTTGGAGTCCCGCTTCCAGCTCGACTTTCGGTTCCCACTTCAGGACGCGCCGAGCCAACGAAATGTCCGGACAGCGTCGCTTGGGGTCGTCCTTGGGAAGTTCCCGATACTCGATTCGGGATTGGGAGCCGGTCACGCGCAAGACCGTTTCCGCCAGCTCATTCATGGACTTCTCGATCGGGTTGCCCAAGTTGACCGGTCCCAGAAACTCATCTTGGTCCATCATGCGCATCATTCCCTCGATCAAATCGTCGACGTAGCAGAACGAGCGCGTTTGGGAACCGTCTCCGTAGACCGTCAGCGGTTCGCCCTGCAAGGCCTGGCGGATGAAATTGGAGACGACTCGACCGTCGTCTGGGGCCATGCGCGGACCATAGGTGTTGAAAATCCGGACAATGCGCACTTCCAGCCCGTGAGCCAAGTGGTAGTTCATGCACAGCGACTCGGCGATGCGCTTGCCTTCGTCGTAGCAGCTTCGGGGGCCCAGCGGGTTGACGTGCCCCCAGTACGTCTCGGGTTGCGGATGGACTTCCGGGTCGCCGTACACCTCCGACGTCGAGGCCTGCAGCACACGGGCGCGGCATCGCTTGGCCAACCCCAAAATGTTGACCATGCCCACGGTCGAGGTCTTGATGGTTTTGATCGGGTTGTACTGGTAGGCCACAGGCGAGGCCGGACAGGCCAGATTGTAAATCTGCTCGACCTCCACATACAGCGGGTGCACGATGTCGTGCCGGACCACTTCAAAACGCGGATGGCCAATCAAGTGGGCGATGTTCTCCTTCTTGCCTGTGAAGAAGTTATCGACGCAAATGACCTCGTCGCCACGCTGAATCAGCCGGTCGCACAAATGGCTGCCCAAGAACCCGGCTCCCCCGGTCACCAAGATCGTCCGCATCGTCGTCTCCGATCCGTTTGGCCTTTGATCGGGCGAAACCCGCTGGCGCTCCTTTGGCGTTTCGCTTCGTCACCTGGACTGGCGGCACCCGTCTTACCCGCGTCGTTCCCAGAACCACCGGACGGTGCGTTCGAGCCCCTCCGCCAGCGGCGTTTTTGGTTCCCAGCCCAGCAGTTGTCCGGCCCGTTTCGGCGAGACCAGGTTCGACCGCAGGTCACCCGCTCGCGGCGGCCCGTGTTGAGCGGCCGGGACTTCGCCGTCCCGTCCCGCGTCGGCCCAACAGCTCTGGCAGCATTCACGAATGCGAGCGGCGAGCTGATTCGTCGTTGTGCCTACGCCCGTGCCGATGTTCAAAGCTGTGAATGGCTCGGCGAGCTCCGCCGCCAGCGCGAGCAAATTCGCACGCGCCACGTCATCCACGTAGACGTAGTCGCGCACGTGCTCGCCGTCACCGTGGATGGTCGCTTGCTCGCCCGCAAGCATCTTCTTGGAAAAAATGGCCACCACGCCCGCCTCGCCGTGCGGGTTCTGCCGCGGTCCGTACACGTTCGAATAGCGCAAGGCGACGGCTTTCATTCCGTGTTCGTGCGCGAAGAACCGAAGGTAATCCTCGCCAACCCGTTTCGTGATTCCGTAGGGCGAGATCGGCGCCGCCGGGTGATCTTCCGGAGCCGGTTCAAACACGTCACCGTAGAGCACCCCTCCGGAGGAAGCAAACACAAATCGCTCCACGCCATGTTGCTGCGACAGCTCCAGCACGTGCAGCAGCCCAATCACGTTGACCTCGGCGTCGAAGAGCGGTTCCCGTACCGACCGGCTGACGGACATCTGAGCGGCCTGATGCGACACCCATTGCGGTCGCACCTGCTCGAACACCTCCGCCAGAGCGGCTCGATCGCGGATGTCGACCACGTGCAGAGGCACCGAGTCGCTCAGATTGTCTCGGCTGCCCGTACTCAGATCGTCCACCACGACGGGGGCGTGCCCCTCGGCTCGCAACAGATCGACGATGTGGCTGCCGATGAACCCGGCGCCGCCCGTCACAAGAACTCGCATGTTTTGGCTTCCTTCGGATTGGCTGATCGAACGCTTGGCAAAAGGTTATCCCGCCAGCGAAGAAGATTCGGATGAGAAGCCGCCAGCGTGAACCTTGGGGCATCTTATCGGCTCCCCAGAGGATTCTCAAACGCGCGGCGGCGAAGGTCGTCGAGCCCCCGACACCGTTGCTGGCCCGGCCACTGCCCGCGGCTCATGGCAGGCGATCGGGCTCGTCCGGCTCGGGGGACGCGTGCCGCGTGAATTCGGCGTCGATGATCGTCTCGTCGGACGACCGGTGGGACCAGATCGTCGTCCCGCCCATTTGGTGGACTTGCCAGGTGGCGCGGCGCTTGAACCATTCAGCGACCGCGCCTCGAATCCGCCGGCGTAAGGGCGGGATCAACAGTGAGAAACCGACCGCGTCCGTGAGAATACCGGGCGTGATGAGAAGTGCTCCGGCGATCAGAATCAGCAGGCCGTCGACCAATTCGGACGCTGGCATGCGGCCGGCGGCCAGTTGTTCCTGAATCCGCACCCACGTTCGCCAGCCCTGATGTCGGGCCAGACTGGCGCCGATGATCCCCGTCACAATCACCGTGGCCAAAGCGACCAACGGACTGGTGACGTGGGCGAGCCATAGCAACAGATACAGCTCGGCCAGCGGGACGACCGTAAACAAAAGCAAGAGTCGCAATAGCACGACGCATCCTCGTCGAAGTCTTGGAACCCTCCTTCGTCGTTTGTCACTGTGATCATTCTATCGGCTTTGGAAGCCGACTGCGACGATCATCGCGCCGGCTGCTCCACGCCGTGCGGTTCAAGCAGCAAGCCCAGGCGAGCGGTCGGGCGATCACGACTTCTGGAGCACTCGAATGTTCTCGGGACGCACCCAGCGGATGCGGTCGAAATTGACAAAGCCCCGAATCGCCCCGGGTGGGTCCATCGCGGTCGCCGGAGCGGCCCAGAAAGCCCTCGCTGTCACATCGTTCAGCGGGAAGACCATCGCTGCTTTGACGCTTCCGAGGGTCGTGTCCAGGTCGACGACTGGGATTCTTTGGGATCCGCCACCGGCCGACACAGTGACGACGGGAATATTCATCGGCCCGACAACAGGCCCGTCTCGGAAAACGACGGAAGAAGGGGGCCGAAGGATGTCGAAGCGGTAGTGGGCGACACCGCCTCGCGGAATGGGCAACGTGGTCACCCCTTCATCGTCGAATCCCTGGAGAGTGCCGAATTTGACGTCTTGCAATCGCGCTCGGCCGGGCAAGAACGTTGCGGTCGCGACGACAGGAAACGGCCGGCGCAAGGCGGCTGGCCCAACGCGACGCTGAGGCGGAAACCAGTAGAGCATCACCCGAGTGGACCCGCCCGGCGGCGGTGCGGGAACGATCATCGGGTGTCGAGCTGCGTCGGCTCGGGCCTCGGAAACCGTCTGTCCTGTGCCGTAGGTGACATAGCTGTAACGACAAACGGGATCAATCAAGCTCTCCGGATGACTCGGCCCGCAAAGGAAATGGAAGATCAGCAGAACGCCCCGCGTCGGATCTCGCTGGAGGTCGCGGTTGACCCGCGGCTCCAAACGATTCAACTCCTGCTGCAAGCGACTGCGCTGCTGGCTCGCGTTCACCGCTTGCAACACGAAGTTGATCCCGCGGAATAACAGTTCGATCCCCGAACCAATGCCTTCGCCGCGTGGCGATGGACCGCCCACCACGATCGGACGCATGTCTGGCACACCCGTGTAAGCCCGAGTTCCTCCACCTGACATGACTCTCTCCTCATTGCGACACTCGCCTTTCCGCCCAGCCCGACGCCGCGATCCGCGGATCAACAAGACAAGCCACTTTACCGCCCTTCGATGGGAACAGATAGCGGAAGAAGCTCGATCCTGCGGGCCTCGACCGTTTGCCTTATTCCAATTATCGCCCCTCCTCCGACAAAGTTGCGTGAAAAACAGTGCAAAAGCCGGCGGGCGACCAGCGGGAAAGTGGGCGAGGCGTCGCGGAACCAGGCGATTTCCGCGAATTTGTCCGACAAGAAGAAATTCCTGGGAACAAAACGCACCGTGGCGGCGTCTGACTGGACACAAAAGATTTTCGTGTTGTGGATTCCGGCCAGGGAAGGGCTTTGGATCCGATCACACCCAGCAAGATAGGGAAGGAAACAAGCGTGCCGGCCAGACGGCTCGAAAACAGGTTTCGACAACGCTCCGGACACGGCGGTCTTTGTGCGTGGAGCGGGCTGAGCCGCCCGGATGCGCGTGGAAATGCCACCCCACGGTGACACATGGCCTCGATGGCCCGATGGCTTTCGAAGCCCGGTGTCACCAATGGCACCGGGTTTTTCGTTGGGCCGGAGGTCAAGACGGTCCGGGACGCCGAGGCGTCCCAAGCGTTTTCCGCCGCCGTCCGGCCCGGTCAAGCCGGTGGTCACCGTGCCCAACAGCGGGAGCCTACAAACAAGCTCTTTGGTAGAGCGCCAGGCCCAATAACTGGTCGCACGGGTTCGACTCCCGTGCCAACGCGAGACGCTTCTGTGACTTGCGCGGACACCGGCTTGACCGTGGATCTGTCGACATCCGAGCCGATGAGCATCAGAATATCAAGTCAGAGCGTGGTCGCGCGGTAGGAGTCCGCCGCGTGTCGATGGGGATGCCGAAGGGAGGAGGAGCAGTCATGGCCGAAACATCGTATCAACCGGTTTTGCACATCCGATTTGAGGGCGAGAGTTTCGATGTCCCGCTGGCTGAGTTAGACGTCGGGCCGATTTCGAGCGACCAGGCTGTGAAGCGTGCCGTGGCTGTTTACCTGGATGTCCCGGTGAGCAAGTTTGAGCATTACGTCGTGGACCGGCATCAGACAGGCAATCTGACCATTCGGCCGCAAGCCGTATTTGGATAGTGGTCTGGTCGGTGACCTTGATTGAAACACCGGGCTCAGCTCCGCGACAGACGGTGCTGGCGGCCGGGGAAGGTCGCTTGGACTCTGGTCCCTGGCAGCCACGGAACCAGCGACAGAAACTAGCAACCAGCTAAAAGAAAAACGCAGTCCCGTACCCAACAGCGAGAGCGTACAAACCACTCCAACAGCCGATTTAATCTGGTGGTTGGAGGTTCGAGTCCTCCCGGAACCGCGCGTAGTGTGGGGCCGTAGCTCAATTGGCAGAGCACCAGAAGGTTTTTTGCCGCTTTCGGAACTTGTACGGGGTTGCGTTTTTTGCATTGTCAAGAAACTTGGTCCCCCGCCGTCCCGCTTGAGGAGGGAGTTACTCATGACGACCAACGAACAAGACATTCGCCTCAACATTCTGAACACTCTGTTGACCACGCCACACCGTGATCTGCAGGAGGTTTGGCCGGTGCATCGCGAAATGGTGGAGCAGGATCCGCTGTTTTACGTCCGACTGGCCGCGTGGTACAACGACCATGGCGACGTGCGCGACCATAAGGAGATGTTCGTAGTCACACTGGTCCTG
>JAADHY010000748.1 GCA_013151585.1 Planctomycetota bacterium | reverse complement strand
CGGCGACGCCGTCGCGAGGGCTGAGGTTACGGCGGAGAATCGGATTTTGGGCTTCCAGCCGGGGAGCAATGTCCGTGTGCCCTTGCTGCCGATGGCGATTCTTTCCCGCCAGGCGAGCTCGACCGCCTCGGGCGGCCCGACCGACTGGGTTTCGATGATCGAGCAGCGCGGAGGGGCCGATCGATTCACCGTCGATCCTGAAAGCGGGCTGGTCGTCCCCGGCTCGGATGGGCTGCCGGAGATGACCCTGCAATGCTGTCTGTCGGAATCAACCGAGCCAACGAATACGTGCCTGATCGACGTCGGCTCCGGTCTGCACACGGAAGAGCTATTGCGACAGGTCTACTCGGGCGTCAGCCAATCCGACCTGTCGAGCTGGGGCGGAGCGTTGCCACTTCATCCTCACGGAGCCCAGTTCGCCGCGAAGCGTCGCTTTCCGCGAACATTATTGAGCGCCTTGCGGGCGATCATCGGACAACCTCGTCTCTGCCTCCTTTACCAGCAGGCCCCAATGAGCGAGGCCGCGTCGCCTGACTCAGCGCCGCATAGTGCCGCGTCCCTTCGCGCCTACCGGGTAACCTGCTCGCGGCCGGTCGGCCTGCGGATTCTTCAGGTCCGTCGCGCCCCGGACCGCGTGCAGATCGTCGTCCAGCCGACCGTCGTTATTACGCCGACGGCGTGGGTGCCGCAACCGGGAGAAGCGACCGACATCCCGGCGAATCCTTATGTCTACAAGATTTTCCTGACCCAATAATCACACGGAATAGCCATGATTGCCGGATCCCAAACCCAACATTCCGACTCGCAGAAAGAGTTTCAACAGCTCAAAACCCGCCTTCATCGACGGATGGTCGATTCGATCGACCTGTCGAAGATCGGGCAGATGAGTGAGGACGAGCTGCGGCATCAACTGCGTGCGCTGGCTTCGTACCTTTGTTCTGAGGAAGCCGTTTCGCTGCCGGCCGATCAACGGGAGATCATGGTCCAGGAGATCATGGATGAGATTTACGGTTACGGCCCGCTTCAGCCGCTCATGGACGATCCGGACGTCAGCGACGTTCTGGTCAACGGCCCGAATCGGGTTTTTGTCGAGCGAAACGGCGTGCTGGAGCCGACCAATATCCGGTTCGCGGACGAAGAGCATCTGATGCGGCTGATCCACCGGTTGGTCGGTCGCGCAGGTCGACGAATCGACGAAGTCTCGCCCATGGTCGACGCGAAACTTCCGGACGGATCTCGACTGAATGCGATCATCCCGCCGTTGGCGTTGCGCGGGCCCACCGTTTCGATTCGGCGTTTCCAGTCACGAGCGTTGGTGTTCGAGGATTTGGTTGCGTTGGGAACGCTCGCGCCGGCCATGGCCGACTTCCTGATCCTGGCCGTTCGCGGGCGTCTGAACATTTTGATGAGTGGCGGCACGGGTGCTGGAAAAACCACGATGCTCAACAACCTCAGCCGTTTCATCCCGGTCAGCGAGCGCGTCGTGACGATCGAAGAGACGGCGGAACTGCAGCTCCAACAGCCGGACGTCGTCGCTTTGGAAATGCGGTGGCCCAACGTGGAAGGACGCGGCGAAATCACTCAGCGCGACCTGCTCCGGAACAGCTTGCGGATGCGGCCCGACCGGATCATCGTCGGCGAGGCTCGCGGCGGCGAAGTTTTTGAGCTGCTCCAAGCAATGAACACCGGCCATGATGGCTCGATGAGTACCGTTCACGCCAACGACACGCGGGACGCCCTGGCCCGAATCGAGATGATGATTGCTCTGTCGGGCATCGAACTCCCGACGGCGGTCGCCCGACAGTACATCAGCTCGGCCTTGCACATCCTGGTGCACATGGTCCGGTTGAGCACAGGCGAACGAAAAGTGACGCGTATTTCGGAGCTCTGCGGGTGCGAGAACGGCGAGTACGTCATTGAAGATATCTTCGTGTACCGCATGACAGGACTCGGCCAGGACGGACGAGCCCAAGGAGCCTTTTATGCAACCGGCCACGTCCCAGTTGTCCTGAAACGACTGGCCGGCAACGGCTTCGAGATTCCGACGCACCTGTTTACCGCTCGCGAGTTGCCCATGACCGACCGGTATCGCCCGAGCGTCTGATCGGCCCAAACGCCCCGCCCTTGCGATCGGACTTCGACAGACGACAGCGTGCGACCGGGCATGGGCATGTTGCAACGGCGGCCAGCGGTGCGGCAGCCGCGACGAACCGCGGCAACGGACGCGGCCAGAGGAACAAGGAATCGAATATGGCGACGACTCTGCAAGACAATGCGCGAATTCAGCCACGGCCGGAATTCGCGGCCATCTTGAAAGACGAAGATTCGCTCGATCTGCGTCCCCGCGAGGGGCTGGCCGGCCGGATCGACGGGACGGTCGATCGCCTGCTCTGCCAGTCCGGGCTGGACATGACGGCCTCGGCCCTCGGGTCGTTGTGCCTCTTGTCGGCTCTGACTGTCGGCGGAGCCGTTTTCGTCATCCAAGAGAACCTGCTCTCCACCGCGCTGGCGACACTGTGTGGTTTCTTGCTGCCGCTGGTCGGATTGTTGGTCGCTCGCGTTCGCCGTCAACGGGAGATGTTGCGCCAGTTGCCCGCTGCCATCGACGAATTGGCTCGAGCCGCCAAGACGGGACGTTTGCGGATCGTCGCCGAAGATACCCCGGCCCCGCTCGGCGACGAACTTCAATACTGCATCCGCCGATTGGACCTCGGCGTCGATCTCCCCGACGCTCTGAAAGAGCTGCCCGATCGAACCGGCCTGGTCGCAATCAACATCCTGACGACAACTCTTTCCGTTCATCAACAAACCGGCGGTGACTTGGTCTGCGTCTTGGAACGGCTGTCTCAAACGATCCGCGACCGGCTGCTGTACCTGGGAAGGCTCCGCACGGCGACGATCGGCAGCCGAGCCACAGCCACTTTGATGCTGTTGCTGCCGATCGGCATCGTCGCCTTTTTCGTTTTCCGCGATCCCAACTACCTGACGGAGCTTCTCGCCACGCCCTGGGGCAAAAGGCTGACCCTGACAGCCCTCGCCCTCCAACTGATCGGTTCCGCTTGGATTTGGCGGATTTTCCGGAACAGTCAGCGAGCTTAGGCGCCGTGGCCGGGGCGGCCGAAAGGAGATCAAACAATGACGCCTGAAAACATCCTGATTGGGTTCTATGTTGTCTGCGGAGTGACAATCGTTCTGCTGCTGGCCAGGTACTTTCGACGTTTGCGTCGGGAACGGCAACGGTCTCCGAGCCACCAAGGAGAGCCGCGGCACGAGCAGTCGTCTGACACGCAGCTCGCAGCTTCCCAGACCGCTCAGCTCACTCAGTCCGAAGTCACCTCGAAGTCTGAGTCGGCTGTCCATGACGCTGCGTCGACACACTCACCCCTCACCCCAGGCGTCGACTCTCCGCTGCCGCCCCTCGTTGACCACAATGCTTATATTTTCGGTTCCTTGACGCCCACGCTGGCGGCCCTATTGCCCGAGTCGGCGGCCCGGCGGCAACAAATCCAAAAAGAACTGTTGCAAGCGGGTTACCTGCAACCGCAAGCCTATGAGAACCTCTCGGCCCTTCGCTACGTCGGGATCATGGCGTCTCTGCTCCTTTTCGGAACCCTGTTGATCCTGGCGCCACGTGAGACGGAGCCCATCTGGCTGGGAATGTTGGTCTTGGCCCCACTGAGCGCCTGGGCGTTGCCACGACTTTACCTGAAGAACAAAGCCCGCGATCGCGTCGCCCGCATCGAACGCGCCATGCCCGACCTGCTGGACATGCTCAACATGTGCGTCAGCCAGGGATTGACGGTGCCCCAAGCGCTGAAGCGGATCAGTCGCGACCTGGAAAAAGTCTATCCCGACTTGTCCCAGGAACTGCGAATCGTCTGTGAGCAAGCGGAACTGGCCTCACTGCAACACGCTCTGGAGAACCTGCGACGCCGGCTGGATGCACCGGAAATCCATTCGTTCGCAACTCTTATTATCCAGACGGAACGAATGGGGACCAGCATCTCGGCGGCCTTAACCGACTACAGCGACAACATGCGGGAAACCATGCGGCAGCGAGCGGACGAGAGTGCCAATCAAGCCTCTTTCAAGCTGCTCTTCCCAACGGTCCTGTGCCTCATGCCCGCCGTGTTACTGTTTCTCCTCGGCCCGGCCGTGATCGAACTGAATAACTTCTTCGAACAAGGCGGCTCGGAAATCATCAACTCACCGGTCGAGATCACCGAACAGGTCCGCATCACTCAGCCGGGACAGCGATCAGCTCGATGACCGGCCCGCACGGTACCTGGACCGTCTTGACTCCCAAGCGGCCGGCGGTAGTCTCGGCGCACCGAACGCGGTCTAATCCTCACTGTTAGACACCACTTGCGCTAGCATGTGC
>JAADHY010000617.1 GCA_013151585.1 Planctomycetota bacterium | reverse complement strand
CTGCTTTACGGTCCGCCCGGAACCGGCAAGTCGCATTTGATCCAGTGCATTCTGGCCCAATGGCGACGCAGCGGATCAGCCTTCGAATGCCGGGAAACGACGGCCCGTGAATTCGATCAGGCCTTCCGAGAGGCGCTGAAGTCCCGACAAACCGACCGATTCGCTCGCCGATATTCCGATCCGGACGTGCTCGTCTGCGAAGACCTCCACCAGCTCTCGGGGAGACACGAAGCTCAGTGGCAATTGCTTCATTGTCTCGACGAGCTTCTTCAAGGCGGCCGCCGCGTCTTACTGACCTCTCGCGTGCCGCCGGGTCAGCTCTCCCGTTTCCTGCCGAAGCTTGTTAACCGGCTCCATGGCGGCCATTGCCTTCCCATGGATTTGCCTTCGTACGCGGGACGGCTGCTCTTTTTACGCCTGCTGGCCAGTTCCCTGCAGATTGCCTTACCTGCTGACGTGGCTGAGCTGTTGGCGCGTCCCTTGGGAAGTTCGCTAGGTGATCTGGCCGAACAAATCCGACGGCTAGACGCCGCTTCCCGAGCCGCGAAAGTGCCGATCACCCGCGAGCTGACCCTTTCCACGCTCGATTCCTTAAGCAGCGAGTCGCCGCCCAGCCTCGCAAAAATCGCCCGGGCGGTATCGGCCGAGTTCGGAGTGCCCGTCGAGCAACTCCGATCGCAATCCCGGGTTCGGAAGCTGGTGCGATCGCGGCAGGTCGCGATCTATTTAAGCCGGGTTTTAGGCCAGCAGCCGTACAGCAAGATCGCTTCCTATTTCGGGCTAAATAACCACAGCACAGCCGTCCATTCCGTGCGCCGTGTGGAGAAGCTGCTGCAAACCGACGCGGTATTACGGTCCCGCGTCGCGAATGCCGAGACGGCGCTCCGGTCCCGATGAACGTCCGCTTCCACCCAGCCCTGTCGATTTCGTGTCGACAGGCGGTGGAAATTCGGCGCCGCCGGGAGTCGACCGGCGAGCCTCCCCAGACGGCCGGACCGGACTCGCCATCCGACTAACCGACCGCCTTCACGCCGTACACCGGCCGTCAACAAGTTCCGCACAGCCTCCCGTTCTGATTGTCTTGTACTAAGGTTTTTAATATCATACGGTTTGTGCAAACAGCCGTGACGACATCTCTGTGAATTCTGTTCTTCATCTTACTACGGCTGGTGAAATACTTATTGGGATTGGCTTCGCTCCACGGACCTTCTTCGCCACGGGACACGACAACAATGAGAATTACCTGCCAACGATTGGCTCTGGCCGACGCGTTCCACACGGTGAGCGGTGTGCTTCCGAGTCGAACGCCGCGCGATGTGCTGCAAAGCATCAAACTGGAGGTGAAAGACGGGCGGGCGACCTTGCTCGCGACAGATACAGAAATCGGCGTGCGCTACGAGCTGACCGAGGTGGAAAGCGAAGTCGAGGGGGCTTTGTTGTTGCCCACGGCGGAATTCGCGTCGATTCTGCGGGAGACCGAGTCGGAAACGGTCGTGCTGGAAGTCGACGGGGATGTGATTTGGGTCCGATGCGGGCCTCAGAGTGAGTTCAAGTTAGGGGCCAAGGATCCTCTGGAGTTTCCTCCTGTGGCGGGTTTTGAGGAGGAAAAGTATTTCGTCGTGAACGCGGCCGACTTGCGGCAGGCGATCCGACGGACAGTCTTCGCGACCGACGTCGAAAGCACGCGTTACGCTTTGGGAGGGGTGTTGCTGGAGTTTGAGACGGACATCGTGCGTTTGGTGGCGACCGATGGCCGACGACTGGCTCGGGTCGAGCTACCCTTCCGATCTGAAGGTGTGGAGGCTCCGGAGAATGACCATCCCATTGTTCCGAGCAAGGCTTTGACCTTGGTGGAACGCTCGATCAACGAGGAGCGGGACGAAGACGTTCGTCTGGCGATTCACGCCAGCGAGGCGTTGGTTCAGTCGGGGCCGGCGACGGTCTCGTGTCGGTTGTTGGAAGGGCGGTTTCCGCCGTACCGGGAAGCCATTCCCAAAGAGTTCAAGTACAAGGTGGACTTGCCGTGCGCGGCCTTTCATCGGGCGGTTCGACAGGCGCAGATCGTCGTCGATGCGGAGACGCGGGGCGTCGATTTCTTCTTCACGCGTGATCTGTTGACGCTGAAAAGTGCGGCCGCCGACCGGGGTGAGGCCAAAGTGGAATTGCCTATTGCGTTTGACGGCGAAGACATGGTCATTCGCTTTGATCCGCAGTATTTGATTGAATTCTTGCGTGTGCTGGATCCGGGAACCAACTTGACGCTGCAGTTGATTGACGGAGAGAGCGCCGCACAGTTCACGACAGAGGACGGATACCTGTATCTGGTGATGCCGCTGGAGAGACCGAAGTAGCCGATGGAGCGCAAACGAGGCCCCATTCATGTATCGCAGGCGTTGTCGGAGCTGATTGTTCGGAGAGGCTGGGCTCGCTCGGCAGGCGACGAGCAGCTCCAGGAAGCCTGGAAAGAAGCGGCCGGCGCGAAGCTGGCCCAGCGAACCCGCGTTCTCGGGATTCGCGACGGCGTACTGCGAGTGGGCGTGGCTCACGCGGCTCTGCTCAGTGAACTGGAATCGTTCCATAAGCAGGACATTTTGCAGCGCATTCGGGGCATTCGCCCGGACTTTCGAATCCGAGATGTGAAGTTCCTGCTTCGGGGCGACTTGGCCAGTCCGTGATCCAGGGGACGGACCGGCGAGCGGTAGGCGGCAAATCGTGCGCGCCGAAAATGTCGGAATCCGTGGGATTCGCGATCCGTCCAGACGGGTCGACCAGACATGTATGACGAAAGGAGCGGCAAAAGTTGACTAGCGAAGCAGACGATCGTCTCGAGACGCAGCACAGTTCGGAGGGCTCTTGGGCGAACAACTCGACCGAGCCCGAATACAGCGAGAAGCAGATTCGCGCGCTGGAAGGCGTCGAGGGAATCCGGATGCGCCCCGCAATGTACATCGGGGATACGACCTCGCGCGGGCTACATCATCTGGTGTACGAAGTTGTGGACAACAGCATTGACGAAGCTGTGAACGGCCACGCGACCTTCATCGGCGTGAAGATCAATGCTGACGGCAGCGTGACGTGTGTGGACGACGGGCGGGGCATTCCGGTGGGCCCGATGCCGGAAATGGAGGGCCGTTCGGCCCTGGAGGTCGTCTTCACGGAAATCCATGCCGGCGGCAAGTTCGATCGGGAGAGCGGATACAAAACGGGGACGGGCGGACTGCACGGGGTGGGTCTGACCGCAGTTAACGCGCTAAGCGAATGGCTGGAGGTAGAGGTGCGGCGAGACGGCCACGTCTGGACAATGGGTTTCGTGCGCGGGCACGTGGTCGAGCCGCTTCAGAAGCTTGGTAAGTCGGACACGACCGGCACGAAAGTTACCTTTTTCCCCGATCCGGAGATTTTCCCAGATACCCGTTTCTCGTACGACGTCCTGGCCAAGCGCTTGCAGGAGCTAGCTTTCCTGAACGCTGGTCTTCGCATCCGCATCTCGGACGAGCGGACAGGACAGTCAGACGAATTCCAGTATCACAAGGGACTGATCGAGTTCGTGCAGTATCTGAATCGCACGGAGAATCCGTTGTTCCCGCAAGTGATCGCGATCGAGGGTCAGCAGGAGGGCGTTCAAGTCGACGTGGCCCTGCAATATACGGACGGGTCGAGTGAGAATATCCGCTGCTTCGCCAATAACATTTACAACCTGGAAGGGGGAACGCACCTGAGCGGTTTCAAGAGCGCGTTGACGCGGTCGATCAACAACTACGGGAAGAAGGAGGGCATCTTCAAGGACCGCGTTCCGAGCGGGGACGACTTCCGGGAAGGGCTGACGGCCGTCATTTCGGTGCGCGTTCCGGAACCGCAATTTGAAGGACAGACGAAAACCAAGCTAGGCAACAGCGAAGTCGAAGGTATTGTCACGTCGGTGGTCAACGACGGACTGAATCGGTTTTTCGAAGAGAACCCGTCGGTGGCGAAAGTCATCGCGAACAAAGGGCTGCTGGCCGCCGAAGCACGCGAGGCTGCTCGTCGAGCGCGCGAGATGGTGCGACGTAAAGGAGCTCTGACCACCGGTGGCTTGCCAGAGAAACTGCGCGACTGCCGAAGTCGCGACATGGAGTCGACTGAGCTTTACCTGGTCGAAGGCGATTCGGCCGGCGGGTCGGCGGATACGGGCCGAGATTCGGAGACCCAAGCTGTTTTGCCGCTTCGTGGGAAGATCCTGAACGTCGAAAAGGCCCAGTTGGTCAAAATCCTCGACAACAACGAGATCGCGAACATTTTCCGCGCGATCGGGATTCCACCGGGAGCGGAACTGGAAGATGTTCAGAAGCGCCGCTACGGCAAAGTCATCCTGATGACGGACGCCGACGTCGACGGCAGCCATATCCGCACATTGCTGTTGACTTTCTTCTTCCGACAAGAATTGATCCAAATCCTGCTTGGTGGCGAACCAATACTGCTCGCGGCCGAGGAAGACCCGATACCGCGGCAGCATGCCTT
>JAADHY010000522.1:2794-4622 GCA_013151585.1 Planctomycetota bacterium | reverse complement strand
CGCCGGCGGCTGCGGCAGTTCTTCTTCGTAATCCTCTTCTGCTCCTGGCTCCTCGTAATCCTCTTCCTCATCTTCTTCAAGGAGCAATTCCTCTGGTTCTTCTTCAAAGGCAAGTTCGGGCGGCTTTTCCCGTCGGGGCTTTGGCTTTCTCTTAGGCTTGGGCTCCGGCGCGGGTTCGACACCGATAATCGACGGCGGTGGTGCGGAATCGTCTTCCCAATCCTCCGCTTCTGCGTCCGCCTGAGCCTCGCGGGGCACCTCGGGCTCGTCTGCCAGCGGAATGTCCTCATCGCTGGCAAGAACGAACTCTAGACGCTGTTCCACTTCCGGCTTTGCGGTCGCCTCGTCTTTTTCGTCTTGGCGTGGCTCCGCGGGTTTTGGCGGAGCCTCCGTCGCGTCCGCCGGTTCGGGGCGGCGCTGTGCGCTGGCCGGCGGCGATTCAGCGACCTTCGGCTTTTTCTCGGGGGCGACCGTCTTCTTGTAGCGTAAGCGAAGCTCCGTCTGACCGATGCGGACGATATCCTGGGTCGAAAGTTTCCACTTCCGGACCCGCGTGCCGTTCACTTCGATTCCGTCGGATGTGGCGGCCACGATCTCGTAAGTATTGTCCCGCCAACTGATCCGCGCGTGCAGACGGTGGACGCCCTCCTCATCGATCCGAACGTCCGCCGAGGGGTGCCGGCCAATGGAGAGCGGCTGGGACTTGCTCAACTTGATCCGCTTGACGTCCCCGGAGGGCCCCGTGATCTTCAGGTAGAACATCGTCTTTTATTCCAAACCTTCTGCATGAGTCGTGGCCAACCGGATCTTCTGCATCCCCGCTTCGTTGGCCGCATCGACCACCTTGACGACCGTCTCGTGCAGCGATCGGGCGTCCGCATTGATCAGCAGCTCGAATTTTTGCTCCGTTCGCCCTTTGTCCAGCAGCAGGTCGGCCAACTGCGACGGGTCGCTGACCGGCTCGTCATCCACGTAGATGGTGTTCTTCTCGTCGATCTCGACGATGATCGAATCCGCCTCGAAATCCTCGAGCGTTTGGACCGTTTGCTGAGCACCTTCTTCATCGGGTTCGGGCGGCGGGAACTGCAATGTCTTGTTCAGGTTGAACGATGCCGTAATCATGAAAAAAATCAGCAACAGGAAGGTCACATCGACCATCGGCGTCATGTCCAGCTCTTCGAACTCCGTCGTTCCCCGCCGCAACTGAAAACCTTCTTCTTCATAGTATTCGACCTCTTCCTCGTCGGGCGGCCGTTCGTGCTCGCTCGGCACGACCGTCATCTTTCGGCACATGGGGCACTCGACCGTTTTGCCCGCCATGCGCCGGGAAATGCTGTGAAGCTGGCCGCAGTGAGTACAGCGGAACTGAATCGGCATGGTCGACGCGTCCCTAGCTACCTCTTCGATTGTTCGTCCTGGACCCCGATGGAAAACTGAACGCCCTCTACCTCGGAAATCGCCTTCAACACCCGTTGAACGAATCCTGAGGGCACATCCCGGTCGGCTTTGACGACCACTTCCGTTTTTCCCTCTCGCAGCCCCTCTTCAACGAAGCCTCGCACGTCATCCACCGTTCCTTCAGGCCCCTTCAGGTCCCCGAGCAGAATGCGTGGCGTCTCCGACGCCGACCTGGGCGCCAGCACGATGATCTCCGTGCAAGCATCCGCCGGAACCCCTTCGCCGTGTTTGGCCGCGGGGACGTTCAGCTCCGTCTGTGCCTGCATCGTGGAGGCGACCATGAAGAAGATCAGCAGCAGGAAAGTCACGTCGATCATCGGCGTGATGTCCAAGTCCGCTTCGCCACTGGACCGCGCACGCGAAAAGCCTT
>JAADHY010000522.1:0-2690 GCA_013151585.1 Planctomycetota bacterium | reverse complement strand
CACCGAGTCCTGCAGCTTACCGATCCGCACGTTGATCATGGCCCCGGCCAACACCAGCGGGATAGCAATGGTCAGTCCCAAAGCCGTCGTGAACAGAGCGAAACTGATGTCGTTGGCCAGCTTGCTGGGATCCGCTCCCGTCTGCGACGCCGCCGCAATCTTTCCGAACGCGTTGATCATGCCGACCACGGTACCCAGCAGCCCCAGCATGGGAGCGCTCTTCACGATTGTATTGATCCACGAGAGTCGGTACTCCAGATCGGCCAACACGTCGCGCTCAAATTTTTCTGCCAGCAGCCGACGGATTTTCGCCGGACTCCGTTTGCGATTCTCCAGCGCGACCAAAATGAGCTGCGGCACGGCTTTGGCCCAGTAGCGGGGCGAATCGCACAACTCCGCAACGCCGTCAAAATTGCGAGCTTCCAGCTCCACACGCACTTCCTCCAGAAATGCCTCCTCGGCACTGCGACTGGAAAAGCGCTTTTGAGCGATCCGGCGGAGCAGAAAGATGACCAGGAAAACGCCGTACAAGGCGACGAGCCCCATAACGGCGTAAATCGCATTCCCACCGATTTCCAGGATTGACGTCAGGTCCATAATTCCCCCACCTCTGCTTTTGACCTCCACTGCCGCTCCGCCTTCAACGCCCCGGCGGCGTCCCCGCCGAACCGCTCGGAACAGCATCGTTTCAATCAGCGGACATACAACTGCTTGGTGACGACAAACTTGTAGCCGCCCCGGTCGCGGACCACCGCGAAATAGGTTCGACGGATCTTCTCGGGCGGCCGTTTCCGATATTCAAACTCGGCCCGCGCCAGCAGGGCTTCCGTCTCTGGCGGATAGAAATGCAGGATGACGGCACTGCGAACGTCAATTCCCGCACGCCGGAACAACTGGATGTCGAGCTGTCGTCGCTGTCCGCCACGCCACATCATGTAAAGGCGCTTTTCTCCCTTGCCTGACCGGGTGACTCGGGTCTTCGGACGCGGGCTCTTCAAATCCGACAAATACACAAGCCTTCCATCCGGGAACAACGCTCCCAGCTCAATGCCGAAAAAAGTCAACTGATTGACGTATTCTTCCAGCGTGGCTCCCTCGGAAAAACGCACAAACCACCGCTGCTCCCGCGGGAAGCCGCCCGAACCCGGCCCCAAACCCAACGGTCGCCGTCCGGTCCCCTTCGAGCTGCCGGGGCGACCGGTGCTTTGCGGTGCCGTGTCGAAAACTTCTTGAACTTGGCTGGTCGCTTTGTCCGAAAGTTCGACGACCGTCTCCAACATCTCTTCGACTTGCGTTTCCTCCGAAACCACCTCGGCCAGCGACGGGTCCAGCGTTTCCTCTTCCGGAGATTCCAGCTCGAAGGTTTCGTCCGGAGCTCCCTCCGGGTCGCCGCCCGATAGCTCGACAAACTCCATGGGGGCCGTTTGACGCGCGGCCGGTGGACGATTGCTGAACCACACCACCACCAAAGCGCAAACAGCAATCAGCAAAGCGATGACCGCGGCGATGAGCAACGAGGAAACACGGTCGTACCGCGTCGGGGCCAGCACCGGACTTTTCATGCCGTCCGACGACCGAGCGGACGTTCGGGTCTTTGCCGTTGCCATCGTCCGTTGTCCTCGAAGACCTGTTCTTTCTCGGTTGCCCCCGTCGCACGGGCCCGCGCGTTCGAGCTCCGACTTCTTTACACGCCCCAGCCTCGGTCGTCCCGGCCCGGCTTCCGACGGACGCCTTCTGGCGATACCACGGACCGACGATACCAAAGGAAGCGGCCCGAGCCGTCGCCCTGAAGCTGTCTCGCCCCGAATCTCAAACCACACCCGCGCGCGGCGGTTTCCCAGCCAGCAGCGACGTTCTTGCCGTGATTAACCTGAGCTTGCCTGATTGAACGTGATAGAAACCCGCAGACAGGACACGCCACGTCGTGCTGCCACGACGTTTATCATCCTATGAGGCGCGGCGAGACCTGTCAACGAGCGGCGAAACTGGCCTGCCCGGCTCACGGCTTTGCGGTCGTGTCGCACTCACACACCATCTGACCGCAACCGGGACACCCCTGACCATACTTTTCCCAGACGGCCTTTTGCAAGTCGACTTTCGCCACGTTGGCGATCGTTACCAACCAGGCCAGCACGTCGGCGAATTCCTCGGCCAAATGATCTGCCGCCGCATGACTCGCCGGCTGAGTTTCGCTGGCTTGACGCAACGCTGCGGCCAACTCGCCCACCTCTTCCATCAGCCACATGAAAGTCCCATCCACCCCGCGCTGCTCATCGCGGCTCGAATACATCTGCTGAATCAGGTTCTGGAAGTCTGTAAGCGTGAAGGTCTCTCGATTCAAACGAAACTCACTCATGAGTCCTTGCTCAACAACGAATGGGAGTTCCTGAAACCCGAAGTCCGCGTCCAGAGAGCGAGCAGCGCGACCGGCCGCTCGATAGCAAGAGTTTCGCTTCACATGGCGCACCACGCAATGGTCTGGTGCGGACCTAACCCGACGTCCGGTGCATCGGAACGACCCGCTCAAATCACGCGTACACTCAGCCCGCGTGGCTCCGCGGAAGTTCCGGCGCGCAGGCTACGACCGGAAGCGTTCATTTCGGAGGAACCGCAAAACGTTCAGAAGCGTCTTATGCATCAACGGCCCGCACGGAAACGGAAACCCACGGCGAGGAATTCTCAGCCCTCCC
>JAADHY010000114.1:2714-5622 GCA_013151585.1 Planctomycetota bacterium | reverse complement strand
CTTCACCCACCCGATGATGGGCAGGTTGTCCCGCCGTGGGATGCGGTTTCCGCAGCGGGGACAGTACGACGGAGGGCTCCACAGGCCCAGCAGACTAGGCCAGAAACGATCGTGCTGCGGGATACGGTAAATGCAGACATTCAGAAAACTTCCCAGAACGGCACCGTAAAGGAACAGAAAAATGAGTACGATCCAAAGAGGCCAGCCGAAAGGAATCACGCCGCTTGAACCTCCCGTTTTGCCAAGGACACCGGCTCGCGTTCTGCTTCGCCGAGACGGAGGCGAGATTCAATCCCGCCCGGACGCGTTCTTTGTGGCACATCTTGACCAGCCAGCCCGGACAAATGCAAGCCCGGATATCGCGCTTGGCCTCAGAGCTTTCCCCGCCGGCAGTCCCGGCGAGGGCTGTTGCAACGAGTCAAGGCCATTCCGCGAATCGATCGGCGCGAGGTCGTCTCGATCGGCGCGAGGTCGTCTCACAAACCAAGAGCTCGGGCCCGTCCGTGATCCAGGCGGAGTCCGAGATTGAAGGGTTCTGAGGAACTTGTTCCGGAGCCGGCCGATCGGACAGCGAGTGTCCGCCCGAGCTCAGCCATCCGACAAGATGAGCGATCGCGCCAGGCGGTAGATGGCGTCGGTATCGAGCACCTGATCGTTCGACTCAAACAGTCGGCGGACGGCGGCCTTGTGGATTTTCATTTTCCAGCCGCCAACCCCAATGGCGCCGTAACAGAAAGTGCCGTCACGCTCGACGCCGCGATCCGCCGGATCGATCCCCGCTACGCCGGCGGGCGGAACGGCGTTCAAGTCCACAGCCACACGCAAGCGAGACCAATGCTGACGCAAACTCGGCGACACCAGTTGCACTCCGGCAGCACCCGCGGCCACCAGGACGTCTGCGTCACGGCAGGCGGCTTCCGTTTCCGCTTCCGTCGCCGTCTGGCAAGGAAGCAGTCGGCCGTCCGGCAAGCGTTTGCGCAGCGATTCGCGCAGCCGTTCCGCCTTCGCCAACGAGCGAGACCCGATTCGAACCTCCGCCCCCTCCGACGCCAGAAGATGAGCGACACGGCGTCCGACCGGACCGGTCGCTCCCAAGACGGTCGCTCGGCAGTCCCCCAGGTCAACATGCCGACTCACAGCAATCACAGCCGCAGCGGCCGTCGTGTTGCAACCGCTCGGATCGAGCAAGACCGACACACGCAGCGGACCAAAGAAAGCCTGCTGCGCTCGGTCGGCCACACGCTCAGCCGTCTCCAGATCGCTGCCGCCGATGAACAGGGCGGTGTTCCTCAGATCGTCTGGGCCGCGCGTGAAGATCGCGCCGTGGACCAGCCCCTCGACCGTGTCCGGCTGCACGCCGCCATAGCTGAAAACCTCGTCCACGCCAGCGTCAACGGCCACGACCCGATCGAAAACGCTGGGATGAGCATCCGTATCAAGCTGAATCAGGATCGTTCGCATAAGGTACCCAGCAGCTCGGTCTATCGATCCGGCGCCGCCTTGAAAGCGAAAGGCAGGGCTCCGGCCGAGCCGCAAGGAGCCCAAACGGCGGTCGACGCAACTCAGCCAGCGCGCTCCTCTTCCCCCGACGGCCCGGAACGTGAAATCCAAGGCAGTCAGTCAACCCTGTTCGGGCTCACCCGAATAGAACGGATGCTGGGCCTCCGCTTTTTTTGCCAACATCTCTTCCGCCGACGGCTCATCCTTCATCGCCCGAGCGATGGCCAGCTTTGTGGCCTCATAGTTGAACCGATAGATCTTATGGTCGTCTTCGGCTTCCCAGTGGATGAAGACGCCGCACACGATGCAAAGCCGCTCGCATTGGTCTTTCGGAATGACGCCCTCTTCAACACTATCCGCCACCGCCCGCGCGACAGCCGCTTGTGCCGGACCAAACATCTGCACGGCCTGCTTGGCCCCTTTGATCGTGACTTTGGTGATGAGCACCGTCGACGGTTTCACGGCCAGGTTCGGCTCCAGCACGGCCAGCAGGTTGCTATGCCCCATTTTTTGATCGGCCAGCGCATTAGCAAAGGCCACCCCCACCGGTCCGTCCTTTTCGCCGATAAGCAAATCAATGTGGGCTACTTCGTTGCCTTCGCCGACCAAAGCTTCTCCGATATGCATCACCATGGTGTGTTTCTCCTTTCTCCGAGCCGATAAGATGAGTCCAAGTTCCGATCGCCAGCGGACAGGTTCGATTGTCCCGACGGAACAGGGCGTGTTCATGAGAGGGGATTCACAGACGTCGTGCAACCGCACGGGGGAGCTGACCCGGCCGCACCACCGAGAGGACCGATCCGCCGGCCGCAGACCACCGAACCGGAGCCTGCCCTCGGCCTGTATCTGCGCCGCCGGCCGCCTTTGCCCCGTCCACGGCATCCGCGACAGGCTGGACGTCCGCCATGTGATAACACGCCCGAGCCGGGATTTCCAGTCCGGCGACCTCGAAGATTGGCCCGGGACACCGCTCGAGCCATGGAGCGGCGAGACGAAGCGGCCGGTAGAACCGCGACGCGCACATCCGGCGGATACCCAAGCCCGTTTCGACCGCAAATACCCTTTTTGGTCGCAGTCGCCGGCTCTGTGATCGAGCATCGCAAAAGCGGCGGCAAGACCCCGGAAGAAACCGAACCCTCAGTGGAAATTAGCCGTGCGAAGCAATCGACCGGTTGAAACATTGCTGATCGTCGGAGCCAGTCCACGAGCGGCGGCCCAGTCCGCTCGGCGCGCAGGACTGCAGCCGGTTTGCATCGCAAGTTTCGAAGATGAAGACTTGGCAGCCACGGCCCGCACGGTCGCGTGGCCAAGGAACCTGAAGGAACTGATCCGGCTGGCCGAATCGCTTCCCCCCGGACCGTGGATGTATACCGGCGCGTTGGAGAATCGTCCGGGTTTGATCGATGCG
>JAADHY010000114.1:0-2700 GCA_013151585.1 Planctomycetota bacterium | reverse complement strand
GGCTCTGGGGCAATCCGGGCGACGTGGTCCGAGCAGTCCGCAATCCGGTTCGAGTCGCCCACTTGCTGCGCAAGCGCGGGTTGCCGGCCTTGGACGTCCGTGCTGTGTCGGAGCCCCCGGACGACGGCGACTGGTTGATGAAGCCGATGGGGGGAGCCGGAGGAGCCGGGATCAAACCGTGGAGAACCGCATCCGCCATTCGACGGCCACTCTGCTCGATCTATTTTCAGCGGTGGGTCACCGCAGCGAGCCTCGCGGCGGTCTTCCTGGCCGACGGCCAAAGCGCCCAACTGGCCGGACTCAGTTGGCAATTGGTCGGGCTCTGCAGCAGCCACGCGCCGCCCTTTGCCTATTGCGGCTCAATCGGCCCGGTCTTCGCCGCGGATCGCGACCAGAAGGGGACAGGAGCCTCTCCTTCGCGCGAGGCGACGATCCCTTCTGAAACCTACCGCCAAATCGAACAGATTGGTGAGGCCATCGCCACTGCGTTCGGACTGCGGGGCCTGTTCGGTTGCGACTTGGTGTGGGACGGACACACGGTTTGGCTGACCGAAGTGAACCCGCGGTACACAGCGTCGGTTGAAGTTTTGGAGCACGCGTTCCAGCGTTCGCTGCTGGAATCGCACCGGCACGTCTTTGAGCCGGACGACAGAAACGGCCCCATACAACGCAGACCGCCGGTTTCTGTGTCCGGTGAACCGTATAAGACCGAAGCGAACTTGCAAGTTGGATCGGTCCATCGATTTGTGGGAAAGCAAATCCTGTACGCGCCCCGATCGATGGTGGCCCCTCCGATGGAGGATGTTCGGCAAACAGAGCAAGGCGACGTCGTGCCGCCACTGGCGGATGTCCCGGCACCGGGCACCCCCATTCTAGCCGGCCAGCCGATCTGTACCGTTCTGGCTCAGGCCGACACCCTGCCGGCCTGCTGGGAGCGGCTTTGCGAACGGGTCGAAAAGGTGTGGGATCGGCTGACGGTCAAGCCGTGAAGCCCAAGCGGTAAGTCAGGGGCGACGACTGTCGCCCGATTTCTTGAACCGGCTCAACAGCCCCGGTAAGATTCTCGCAAGTTCTCAAGTCGACAACGTGAGTACTTTGTGCGGGGATGGTTCATGCCAAAGTCGACCGACATCCGCATTCTGGAAGCGACGTGCTCGTTCGAGACGGTCCCATTCCGGATGCCCCTGAAGTTCGGCGGTCGCATTATGGCCGACACGACGCTGATCAACGTCGACGTGGTCGTCGAGAACCGAAGCGGAAAGCACGCCAATGGCTTCGGCAGCATGCCGGTCGGCCATATCTGGGCCTGGCCGTCGACAGCGGTTCCCGAAGACCAAGCGGCCAAGGCGATGATGCAGTTCGCCGAAGAAGTCGTCCACATCGCGAACGCCTATCCTGACTATGGGCATCCGCTTGACATCGTTTTTCAGATCTCGGCCGAGTACGACCACATGGGCAAGCGATTGGCTGAGCGCATGGGGTTGGCCGAACCGATGCCCGAACTGGCTCAGTTGGTCGCCGCTAGCGCTTTCGACGCCGCGCTGCACGACGGCTACGGCCGCGTCAACGGTGTCAATAGTTACAACGCCCTGTCGGCCGATTACATGAACCACGATCTGTCGGAGTATTTGGACGAGAACTTTGCCGGCGAATACCTCGACAAGTACGTCCTGGAAGAGCCTCGGCCGCGTCTTCCGCTCTATCATCTGGTCGGCGCCTTGGACCCGCTCACCGAGGCGGACATCGAGACGCGACTCAACGACGGCTTGCCGGAAACCTTGCCGGAATGGATTCTGGCCGACGGCCTGACGCATCTGAAAATCAAACTGGCTGGCGACGACCTGGATTGGGACGTCAACCGCGTACTGGCCGTCGACCAAGTGGCCTCCGAAGCGCAGGACCATCGCGGCTGCAAGCAGTGGTTCTACTCGCTGGACTTCAACGAAAAGTGCGAGAACGTGGAGTACGTGCTGGAGTTCCTGCGGCGAATCCAGGAGAAGGCTCCGGCCGCCTACGACCGCGTCCAGTACATCGAGCAGCCGACGCATCGCGATCTAAAAGCCCATCCCGACAACAGAATGCACAAAGCCGCCGAGCTCAAGCCGGTCGTCATCGATGAATCTCTGGTCGACTATGACGCACTGCTATTGAGTCGGGAGCTGGGTTATTCGGGCGTGGCGTTGAAAACGTGCAAGGGCCACGGCGAATCGCTTTACTTGGCCGCGGCCGCACAGAAATTCGACATGTTCCTTTGCGTGCAAGACCTCACTTTGCCCGGGTACGCGTTTTTGCACTCCGCCAGTCTGGCCGCTCGCATCCCGACGGTGGCCGCCATTGAGGGCAACGGCCGGCAATACTGCCCCAGCGCGAACAAGAAGTGGGAAAAAATGTATCCCACAATGTTCAACATCACGGACGGCACGGTGGAGACGGGCGTCCTGGACGGGATCGGCCTGGGATTCTAGCGCGGTTCATGCCCACAGTCTGCGGAATAGCCTCAGGACGAAATCGGCCGAGTTACCGGTGACGCTTGACTGATTTGCGGCGGCCGTCGCGGGGAGACGTTCATGCGTCGGCAGTTCTTGGGTTACGCATGGGGTTTGGTCGTCGTCGCGGGGCTGCTTGGCGTGTGGAGCAAGACGCTCGCCGCGAGATCAGCAATAGCATTGGCCGAAAAAACTCAAGAGGAGGTGTTGGTCC
>JAADHY010000447.1:2563-7256 GCA_013151585.1 Planctomycetota bacterium | reverse complement strand
TTGCGACAACCACATCCGCCTGGAACGGATAAGGTTTTTGGAACCGGTCACTGGAATACAAGAAGACGGGATTACGTTTCAGGGGTGGTACGTCCGGGCAGAAAAACGGCACCGTCACCATGTACGCGGCGTCTTGGACTAGAACTCCAACGTAACGGTGATCGGGATGGTAATCCCACGGCCGGTGGGCGATGACGATGTCGGCTTTCCACTCGCGGATGAGCCGGGTGATGAGCTTGCGGTTCTCAAGCGTGGGCATTAACTCTCCATCGTGGATGTCGAGAACCTGCGACTCGACCCCCAAAATCTTGCCCGCCCGTTTTACTTCGGCCGTCCGACGTTGAGCCAGCGGGCCGCCCGCCATTTTCCAGTGACCGATGTCGCCGTTAGTGACCGAGACCAACTTGACATGATGGCCTGCTTTCGCCCATTTGATGGCCGTCCCACCAACACGAAACTCGCAATCGTCCGGGTGAGCGCCGAAGACGATGATGCGCAGCTTGCCGTCGTCCGGCGGACCACCGGCCCACGCGACGGACGTTTGCAGCAACAGCCCTGCAGTTGCCAGCGTTCCGGCGAAGACCGCCACGACCATCGCCGCGCGGCCTCCTTCTCCGCCGATCAAGCTCAACCAGCGTCTCTGACGAAACCCTCGCGCCCACCGATCCGCCTGCAAGCCAGACATCGTTGTCACCTCCTCTGAACTAAACCCCTCTTCAATTCCAAAAACGCCTTTTCCTGACGGTCTGAGAGCGTGTCTTCAATTCGCTTACGACACGAAATCGGGAGGGTAAAGCTCCTGCTGAGCCGAGTATTCCGGCAGATGGATTGTTGGCACGCATCGCCTGGAGGCTAACCCTCTCAATTTGAAGACACGCTCTGATTCGCACCGATTTTCGCAGCCTTAGCCTACACCGAGCCGCACAGGGAGACCAGTCAGCCGCATGCTCACTCAATGCTTGGCCGTTGGGCGGAAAGCCCCCCCGGAGCGCCACGCTTGGGCCTTCTGCAAGCATCTGCTCAGCCCTTGAGCGGCGGCTGGACGCGCACGGCGCCGAACGGGTCGACGATTTCAGCACCCGTTTTTCTAGTGAATCACAATCACTTCGACCCGCTGCGAGTACGAAGCATCGTTTCGGCATGAAAGACGGATCGTGTTTTGGCCCTGCCGCAGCGCAGGGACGCGGCCTTCCGGCTCGACCAAGCTAATGAGCTTGCCTTCGCGATCGTATAACCTCGCCGGTCCTCGACCGTCGAATTCCAGATATTGTTCAGTTCGCAGCTCACACGGAAACGCGATCGTTTGTCCGTTGACGGTCAGTGTTGGTTGAGCCACCGGCCGCCAATGCTCGCGAAGCGCCTTGATCGGCCCGATCATGCAACGCACCTCCCTCCCGGCCGGAATCGAATTGTACCGCACGTAGACCGACCGCAGCTTGTCGTACTGAAAATGCCGGACGGCATGCTTTTGCAAATATCCGGCTTTGAAATCGAAGACGCGGTCCGTTTCCGGCTGCGTAAGTTCCACGTACTTCCAGCCCGTGAAGTCAATGTCGATGTAGTGATCGCGGTAGCCGCCGTTGGACGACTGCAACTGGATGTTGAGCACCTCACCCTGTCCGTCGCCGTGCACCCAGAGGCCCAGCGGTCGAGCCCACTGCTTGCCTTTTCCGATCTCTTCGGGCAGCCCCTCGATCAGGCCCGGCCAGTTCCGACGCGGTCCGCTGCGGGGCAGGTCCAGGCGGCGAGCGGCCCAGCCGGCATTGTCGCGACGCGAGCTTGCCGCCAGAAACGCGACGCAAGGCTCGCCGTCCGGAGCGCGCTCGGTCGCCGGCTTGATTTCCGACCGGCAACCCGGAGCGGCAAACCGGCGTCGGTAAACCGACGCGTCCTTCTGGTCCACCAACACCGGGTTTTCCTTCGCGCCGTACGGCGACACCATGGGCAACGCGTAAAGCCGGAACCGCAACGGCTGCGGGCCGCGCTGGCAGCGAAGCGTCCACGAGCGGCTCGCTTCGTTCAACACCAAATGCGGCGGGCCGTAGTGGACCGGCACCAGACGCCAGCCGTCGGCGTCCGAGCCGACCAGTTGGAACTCCGCGCCGTCCTGTCGCACAGCCTGCTTCACCTCGTCGGAGAAAACGCCGTCCAGTCGCAGGCGTTCGTACGTGGCGATGATGCGCTTGATGTCCTCCCAGCGGCCGCAGGATCGGATTTTCTGAAGCGTCGTCTCCAGGCTCCAGCAGGCATCGTAGGCCAACGCCTTCTGGCACACGTATTCGATTTCGTCGGGCACGGTCGATCGCCGATGGGGAGCCCACGAGTGCAGCCCCCACCAGCCCAAATCAACGGGAATCCAGTTCGCTTCGCCCATGCGGGCGATCCGCAGCTTGTCGCGTTCGAAAAACGTCTTGACGGCGATCTCGACAAAGTCGTTGCACGTGCGGAACGATTTCAAGTGCCAGAACAGCGGCCCGAAACAACTGCCTCAGACCCGTACTTCCCGCTTCCACAGAGCCGCGCTGCGCAAGGCAATCAGCGGCACGTTCCGCCACGACCATTGCTTACCGAAAGCGATATGCGCGCCGGCTCCGTCGAAGTAAATCATGTCGATCCCGCACTCGTTGATGACCTCCGCGTACCGGCGGGCCACGAAGTCGACCAGTTCCTCCGAGTCGGGATCGACCAGGTAGTGAGCGTAGAGCGCTGGGTCAAATGCCAGACCGTCTCGCCCTTGCGATGAGCCGCCGCCACAGTCCGGCGGGTCCCGCGACGGCAGCCTTTCAAGCCAAAAGGCGACGTCGTAGAGACATCCCGGTACGTGATGATCTCTTCGCCGATTTGCACGTCGAAGCCCTGCCGGTCGGGCCCGAAGGCGACGTCATCTGGGAAATCAGTCGGTGGCTCGACGGTGGGGATGAAGGTGTCGTCCGGACCGATGTCCGCCGCCAGCGTAACTCGGCCGTCTTTGCCCAGACCGGGATGCGGCTTCGGATGCACCAGCGGATCGCCTTTGCTGATGAAGCCGCTCAAGCAGTGGATGCCCACTTTCAAGCCGGCCGCGTGAGCCTTGTCGGCCACGGACTTCAACCCGGCCAGCCCGTGAGGGAAGTCGTCGCGGTTGATGACGTATGAGCCGCGCGTCTTCGCCCACCGACTGGCATAGATCATGATGTAGCCGAAGTTCAGCTCCTTGGCGATGCGGATCACTTCGTCGGCGTTCGCTTCGGTCATGTCGATGAACAGGTAGCTGCGCCGGGCGTCGGGCGAGCGACGGGCCCAGACGCCGTCCAGCGTCGGATGCGGCAGGTTCTCCGCGAGCTCCAACTGCTCGATCACATCCAGCATCCGCTCGGTGGGAGCGGCCAGCAAAGCGGCCCGAGCCCCGACGATGCCGAAACGCCGAAAGGCGCGCGCCTGCAAGATCACCGGCCGCTGCTTTCGCTCCCGATCCGCTCGCGTCAGCGGCGCCGGCTGAGCGCGCGAATCGGTCTGCAGGTTGAGCGTCTGGCAGCCGATGGCGAAACGGTCGGTGCGCACCACGCCGGCCTGGACGCCCAGCACACGATTCCACGGCATGGCCACCTTCAGCCTCGGGCAGACCAGTTCTTCCACAGCCGTTTCATCCGAAAGCCCGGCGACCTCGAAGGTCAACCATCCGGCCGACTCGCCCACCTCGACCGTCGCCGTCACGTCGGTTCCGGCGAAAGCGATCTGCCCGGTTGCCGTCGCGTCTGACCGCCGAGGCTGCGTGCCGCCGCCCGCCGAGTGCAAGAATCGCGAAAGGCACGCCGTCTTCCGCTGCGTAGTTCTTGCCGTCCCGCTGATCGATCAGCCCGGTCACCACGCCATGCGAGGAAACCTCCAGTCGAAATTGCTCCGTCTGAAACGTAATCCCCGCACTTGCTCTGGCAACCGTTATTCCGCAAAGTGCAATAACGGTCACCAATCGCGCACCGTCCCCTTTCATTCCCAATGCCCTTTCTGAAGCCACTCGGTTTCGTCCGCCCCTCTTTCTACACCGCCGCTGATTCCGCAGCAAGCGGGAGGAGGGACCGCCCTTGCGACCTCGTCGTGCAAAAGCTTACGGACTGCGCGGTGCTCAGCGATCCTGATCTTTTGCACGGACAAAGCACTGGCCCGTTGCGATCAGAAACTTGCACAAACCTGGCATGTCGAAACCACCTTTACACGGCGCTCGCGTTTTGACGCTCGAAAGCCTCGCCCCGTTTCCAAGCGAACGCTTCACCGCCGGATGCGGCTCGCTTTACCCACGAGAGCAAAACGCAATGCTCCCCCGACCATCGCTGGCTGCCGGAAGGATCATCGGAGGATCGTTCGCAGCCGGTCTCAGAGGCGACGATCCGCGCCGATCGGCGACGGGAGTCCCTCGGCCATGACAGAAGCGGCCGGAGTCTGTCGAGCGTGTCGCGGCTCTCGGTGAGCCGAAAAAGGCGGCTCCGGGCCCGATGCCGCCTCGCTCTTGCTGGCAGCCATCGGTTAGGATCCTGTATCTCAATCTGGAAATAGTTATCCTGAAAAAATGGGAATCGCTCAGAAATCTCGGGCCTTTCCATCGGGTTTGCGGAAAAGCGCCTTTCCGCCCGTTGACGAAACGCCCGCAGCATCAACGTTATCCCAACGGCGCTGGCGGCTCCGCTGATGCGAACGCGGCTTGAAATCAGCGGTTTAT
>JAADHY010000447.1:0-2558 GCA_013151585.1 Planctomycetota bacterium | reverse complement strand
GTTTATCTCGCTAACTTCCATGCCATGGCAGACGAAAAACGTGGAAAAGAACAGAAGCCGAAGGCGGATAGCTGGCAAGAGCTGGCTGCGGATTTGTTCGGGCTGGACGTCCGGAAGGAGACCGCCGATTCGGAGGTCTCTGAAGATGACGACGTGTTGAGCTTCGAGATCCAGGAGCCGGAACTCGACTCCGAACCGGAACCGGAAGCCAGACAAGAGCCAGAGCCGCAGCGCGAACCGGCACAGGAACCGGCAGCCGAGTGGGAAAGGCAGGATGCGCCGGAGCCGGACGCCGCACGAGAGTCGGAAGCTCGGTCGGAAGCAGAGCTGACCGCTCCCGCTGAAGATACGCGGGTGCATGCCGAGGAGGAGGGGGAAGCCAGCACCGAAGAGCCCCCGATAACGTTCGCTTCCGAAGGCGAAACCGTGCCGGTCGCTTCGGCTGCAGGTTCCGAGATTGATCGCGGTGAGGAAGAGGTGGATGAATCACCGTCTGAAAGTCCTCTTCCGTCGGAGGCGGTTGCTTCTCAGTCAGACCGTGCCGGGACCGCATCTGTCGAGTCTGGCGATGCCGCGGCCGAGTCGTCGCCAGAAGGCCCGACGAAATCGGCCGCGTCCTCCCGCTCGGACGAGAACAACGATGACTATTGGGACGCATTAGAGGAATGGCCGTGGGACGATGAGGCTGGGGCGGTCGCGCGGAAGGGCGATTCGTCCAAGACCGAGCGCAAAAAAGAGCCAAAGTCCGAGCCGATGGCTGAGCCACCGGTGGTGGCGGACACTGCGGCCTCCAGAACGACCTCCGAGGTGAGCCACTCGGTAAGCAGCCAGCGTCGTGATGAGTTCATTGAGGACGATGATTTCGGGGCCGGAGTGTTGGACCCGGACGAACTGGCGGCGCTGGTCGAACAAGCGAAGGAGGAGGTGGAGACGGCGGAGGAAGTCGCCGCCGAGCCGGAGCTGAGCGGCGAGAAAGCCGGGGCTGATGCGACGCAGGAAGTTGCAGAGGTCTCGACCGCCGCGGAGGAGCCGGAAGCGACGGCCCAAGCCGCCGAAGCGATCGGCGCGGACGACACGGCCGTCAGCGAAGAGGCGGAAACCGCCCCGCCCACAACGAAACGTCGGAAACGTCGTCGGCGACGGCGTTCCAAAGCCGCCGAAGCGCAAGGAGCCGTCGTGGACGAAGAACCGATGGAACTGGCAAAGGAATTCGAGGCCGTTGTCGAGGAAGAGGAAGAAACGGCACGGCCCGCTGAAGACGAGGGGCGCACAAGAAAACGCCGATCGAAGAGGCGTCGCAGTGGACCGGAATCGCCGGCCAAGAAGTCCGCTGACACGGAAGAGGCAGAGGACACCGACGAAATCGATGCCAAGTACAAAAGCGTCCCAACTTGGGAAGAAGCGATTTCTTATCTGAAACGCTGAGCCGTCGATTCCCGAGAGCTCGGCGAACCGTCAGCTTGGTGCTTCGGTCCCAGCAGATAGGTCAGATTCTCGTGTGGCCGTTCCGGCCGCCCGCGCCCCCGGGCCCCTTCTCGGCACCATGGGCCGGGTCGGGTCAAAACCGCTTGGGACGGGGAACGGTTCCATCCGCCAATCCGGTGGAAGCAGCAGACACTCGCTCCAGCCGCAGCTTCCTTTTGCCCGTGCCCTCGTGAAACACGTACTCGGCGCCGGGGGTCACCGAAGCTTCAATGACCTGATCCCCCACGAGGAAGCGCACTGCCGCCGGATAGACGAATTGATGTGTCTGTCCTTTGCGCAGGCGGTACGGACCGGCCCAAGCCATCGAAGGGCCCTTAATCTCATACAAGACCGCCCGGTCGGATCGATTCGTCAGACGAACAAACTGCCGTGACACAGTCAGCGGCGGGACCTGCTTTGCTCGCCAATAAGCCCGGACGGCTCGCCGGTGAGCTTCGGCCTCTCGGCGTTCCCTCTCCCGCAACTGGTCGAGGAGACGGTACTCTTCAAGAAGCTGTTGAGCGGCTTTGGCCATCGGCGTTTCCGGACGCTGCCGGATAAGCCGCCGCGCCCAAGCTTTCTGCTGCGGAAGAACAAGCGTCCGAATTCGCTCCAGTTCTCGCTCGACTTCTTCGCTCCAAGCAAACCCCTGCGTCTGCGGCGCGGGCTGGCCGCCGGCTGTCGCAGCCGAGACACTAGCGAAGGCCACAATCAGCGCCGACTGAAGACCGAAAGTGCGGGGGGGAGCCAGTGTCCTTGCTAGTTTCAACGCGCGTCTGACCATCGGGGACGGGCTCCTTCGTCACATATCGCATGTGACCGCGGTTTGTTCATCTGGCTATGCCCCCGCCGAGTTCAGCGAGGCGAAACCGGGACTCTCTCGGTCACCGAGCGGGAGCGGCACCCTATATGAGAGGGGAGAATTCAGCAAACGGTCCGACGAGCCTTCTTTCGGGAACAGCTCATTGCATAATTTTGAGGGCTCGACAGCCGCCCCTTTTTTGACATCGACCATTCTTTGTCGCTGTCAATAACCTGAGGACTCACGTCAAAACGGCTGTCACATCCACCCGTTTTTGCCCAGACTCTCTACG
>JAADHY010000562.1 GCA_013151585.1 Planctomycetota bacterium | reverse complement strand
GGCGTTCATTCTTGGAAATGATCGAACGATTGGAACGAAGAGCGCAGCAGGCGGTCGCGGATGCGGACACTCCCTTCGATCAGGGCGAACGACTGCTTCGTTTTCTGCACGAAACGGTCCTGCAAGGCGGCTACCGCGCCGACCAGACGCGGATTTCCGAGCTGCTAGAGAAGCACACGTACAACTGTGTGTCCTCGGCGACCATTTACAACATTTTGGGAACGCGGCTGGGGCTGGATCTGCGGGCGATCGAAGTCCCGGATCACGCCTTCTCAATCCTGTACGACGGCGCGCAGCACGTTGATGTGGAGGCGACCTCGGCGGAGGGGTTCGATCCATCGCGCGATCCGCGGGTCTTGGAGCGTTTCCGTAACCAAACGGGGTTCCGTTACATTCCCGACCGGCATCCAGACCAACGCCGTGAGATCACCAATCTCGGTTTGGTCAGCCTCATCTACTACAACCGCGGCGTCGCCTGGGGGCGAGCGAAAGCATTCGACAAGGCCCTGGTCTGCTACTTGTGCGCTCTGCAGTTGGATCGAGAGTTTGCGTCGGCCATCAAGAACGCGCTTGCTACCCTGGCCAATTGGAGCATCGCGCTGGCGGATCAGCATCGGTTTGATCGGGCATTGAAGGTGGTCGAGGTCGGGCTCAAGCTCGCCCCGCAAGACGCGGCCCTCCGGCACAATCGGAACGTCATCTGGCAAAAGTCCATCGAGGCGGCGATCGAGCAAGGGCGGACGGACGAGGCACTCGCCCGGGCGCGGGCGGCTAAAAAAGCCATCCCTGACGGAGTCTTCGACGATCTGCAGGCCTGGGTGTTTGTCAAACCGGCGGAAGAGGCGGTGGAAAAGTTCCGCTGGGACGAGGCGCTACAATTCGTCGAAACCGGCATGCGGAAGGTTGATGACGAGGCTCGCGAAAAACTGGAAATGTGGGTGCGGGGCGTCTTTCTCCGGAAAGCCCGCTGGCACCTCGAACGAAAGGAGTTTGCGCAAAGCGTCGCTGAGCTCGAAAAGGGACTGACGAAGTTTCCGGACGACAAGTCTATGAGTCGGAACTTGGGCTTCGTCGCTTTGCAGTGGGCGACCAATAAGACAGCCGAAGACGGGCTGGAGGCAGGTTTGGCCGTGCTGGCCACTCTGGCAAAGACTCATGAAGGCCTTGAGCCACTGCGCGAGGCTATGCACGTTTGGGCGGACCGCCAGGCGACGCGTCTCGCAAAGCAGGGAAACTACGATCAGGCGAGTCAGGTCTACGAAAAGGCTCTGGACGTTTTTCCCGGCGACGCACACTTGCGTCAGAATTGCCAAGTCGTGTGGTTGCAATGGGCGCAGTCGCACATGCAAGCCCGTCGCTGGGACAAAGCAGCGTCTGTCTTGCGTCAGGCCGCGCAGCGCTGGCCAAAGGGTGACTCGGAACGGAACCTGGCTTACCTGGTTCAGGAATGGCTCAAAGAGGCCTGGGAAAAACAGGGCCTTGACGGTTCGGCTCGCGTAGCCCAAAAGCTGCTCCAGCGTTTTCCCAAGACGCCGATCGTTCGTGATGCGATCCGACGTCATTTTTTGCGGCAAGCGTCGCGGCTGGTCGAGCAGCAAGAATTCCAACGTGCCCTGCGCGTGATCGAGCGGGGCGACAAAGTGTTTGGTGAAAAACGGACGTTGCGCGATGGGGGGCGATTCGTTTGCGATCGCTGGGCTGGCATATTGCAACAGCGCCAGCAGTGGCGAGAAGCCACTGAAGTCTATGCACGGGGACTTGCTCGGTATCCCAATGATGGGCACCTGAAGAACAATGCCGTCGTCACATGGAACCGGTGGGCTCGCACGGCGATCAAAAAGAAAGACTGGAAGAAAGCCATCGCCATCTACGAGGAGGCGCTGAAAGCTTTTCCTTCCTCTGCCTTGTTGAAGAACAATCTCCGGTATTGCCGGCAGCAAGCGGCGAGCAAGTCACGCTCAGTGCCGTCCGAGCCGTAAGGCCCACGAGCGTGATGGCTGAACAGCGGCGGGCGACGCCGTGAGGACGTAGCACAAGGGCCTTGCAGGGACGGACGTCTTTGCGACTCCTTCGTTAAATCGCGCCCCCCTTCTTGACGTACCACCACCAAACGGCCCCGCCAGCAACGGCCAGCCAGAAAAGAATCTGCAAAATGGGCCGGATATCGAATCGCCGGCATCCGGGGCAACGGATGGTCCAAGTGCTGACCGTATGCCCGCATTCGGGACAATTCGTGATCGCCACGATCGGTTCCTCCTTTGACTCAATCCGCGTGTGCCGACTCGCCAGGCTCGGTCGATGGTTCCTCGGCCTTGCGAACCGACGCGTGAAACCATCGCGGAGCGGCTTGTGCCATCCTAGTCGGTGTTTGACCTGCCCCAACGAAAGACCAAGTCGTGCTTCCGCACGTTGGGATGCGCGCACCCGCTTGAGATTCGTTCGTTGCGCTGCTCTTTGGCGCTACGGGGCAAGCGGGGACGCTGTTAGTATATTCCTTCCCGACATGCGCGCAGGGCGCGAAGGCTCTTTTTCGGCCAAAGATACTATGTAAACGCAACGCGCTAGCGTGCGGTCGGCTCGGTTCGGCTAGCGAAAAGTGCCGGGGGCTAACGCCTTCCGCTCACTCACGCGCTCTTGGTTGCGGCGGGCACGCCGCGTTAGGGCTCGTCCGGATTCATTTCCAGCAGTTCGTTGTCGTATTCTTCTTCCAACTGGCGGACTTTACGAGCGAGGTCTTGGTCTGCCTCGATCAGACTCGATATCCGCAGTTCCCACTGAGTGCTGGCCGTACGGAGCGAGTCCAGGTCAAGCGGCAGTTGCAGGATCTTGGCCAGCCGACGGCTGACAGCCTCGATGCACATCGGGTTGGTGCCTTGCAAATAGCCGGGGATCTCAGCCACCAGCGAGACCATCTGCACGCCTTCGGCCGAAGCACGCGTCATCAAGTAGCTCGTGAAAGAGCCGGGGCCTTCGTATTGCGTAGGACGGAGCCCGTATTTCTTCATCTCCGGCAACAGTGACGGGTCCGAGCACGTGACGAACAAGTGCGGTTCGCGCGTATGCGGCACCGCGCCGCCAAATGATCCGACGAACAGAATTCGAGAAATCTCCGTTGTCCGAGCGAACTCGAAAATGCAATCGCCGAACGTCCTCCACTGGAGGTTCGGCTCCTTACCGATGAACAAGGCCAGCTTCGCCGGCTCGTGGGCGAAAAACGTGTTCTTCGGTAAATCGATCGTTTTCAGGGTCCCGTTTTCGATTTCAATGTGGGGCCGAAATAGGGCCGCAATCTCCATCGAACCTGGAAAGTTGTAAATGTAGAACGGCTCGGGGTCGATCTCGGCGGCCGGTTCGGCATCCAGCAGCTCAACCAGTCGGCGGACCGTTCCCGTCGACACGTCGCCGCCGTCCATCCAGCCGGTGAAAGACAGGACCAACGTGCCCCGCTCCAGCCGAGGCCGCTGCAAGAACTGCAGAATCTGTTCGTGCTTTGCCATAACGGGGATCATTCTAGTTCTTGACGGTGGGGATCGCCAACAGTTGCTCTCAGCGCCCTTTTGCCGGAAAGGGTAGGGCGCGGAGTTTCCCAGCCGGTCGAACGCGCGGTGAGGGATTGCAATAGTGCCGCTTCCCTGGACAACCCGTCGGCCCCAAAACCGTCATGGCTGAAATTCGCTCCATGGCATTCCGAATGTCTCCGCCACCGCTTGATTTGTCAATTGGCCTTGATGCATGTTGATGGCGTGACGAAGTCCCGGCTCGCGTGCACAGGCTTCCGCCAAGCCGTGGTTGGCGATTTTGAGCACATACGGAAAGGTGACATTGCATAGGGCATAAGTGCTGGTCCGCCCGACGGCTCCCGGCATATTCGTCACACAGTAATGGACGATGCCTTCGACGATGAAGGTGGGATTGGAGTGGGTCGTGGGATGCGACGTCTCGACGCACCCGCCCTGGTCAATGGCCACGTCGATGATCACAGCACCGGGCTTCATCAGCCGAAGGTCTTCTTGACGCACAAGCACCGGCGCCCGGGCCCCTTCGATGAGGACTGATCCGATCAACAGATCGGCCCGCCGCAGTTGCTCGCGGATCGTGTGCCTGTCGCTGAACAGCGTGTTGACATTGGCTGGCATGATGTCGTCCAGGTACCGAAGACGGTCGACGTTGATGTCCAGGATGCAGACATCCGCCTGGAAGCCGGCAGCGATTTGCGCAGCGTTCTTCCCGACGATGCCACCTCCCAGGATGACGATGTGAGCGGGAGCCACGCCGGGCACGCCGCCCAAAAGGATGCCTCGTCCTTCTTGCGGCCGTTCCAGGTATTTCGCTCCCTCCTGGATGCTCATTCGCCCGGCCACTTCGCTCATGGGCGTCAAACACGGACGGTCGCCGCCGGGCCCGCGCAGCGTTTCGTACGCGACGGCCGTGATACCGGTTTCGAGCAGGTTCCGGGTCAGGTTCTCGTCGGCGGCCAGGTGGAAATAGGTAAAAATGAGCTGTCCGGGCCGCAACTTCGGCCATTCGACCGGCTGCGGCTCTTTGACTTTGACGACCAGCTCCGCTTCGGCATAAATCGGATCGGGGCCGTCAACGATTTCTGCACCACTTTCCGCGTAAAGGTCGTCTGGAATCCCGCTGCCCTGTCCCGCGCCCCGTTCGATCAAGACGCGGTGTCCGGCTCGAGTCAGCTCTTCGACCCCCACGGGCAACATCGCCACTCGGTACTCGTCCTGTTTGATTTCTCGTGGAACGCCGATCCGCATCGCTGCTTCCTCCTCCGAATTGAGCCGCAAGAACCGCAAAACCCGTGCGAACCGATTGCCCGTCTGTCCGTCGGGCGTTACCTTACCGTACACTTGGCCGGCTGCCAAGCGCGCTCCAAACTGGCGTGCTGGAACAAGCCGGTCTGAATCGGTAATCTTTGGCTTCGGACGGAGCGGATGAGGCGGACGGAGCAGCACGGAGTGACGGAATGATTGCGATGAACCAAAGGAATTCGCATGCCGTCAGGATTTGGCGAACGAGAACGGGCGGCCGCCGAAACGCTGATTACGATCGCGTTGGCGGAAGACTTAGGAACGACCGGCGATTT
>JAADHY010000433.1 GCA_013151585.1 Planctomycetota bacterium | reverse complement strand
CGAGGCGTTGCAGATCAAGATCGTCCAAGCCCTCTCCGGCCTGCAGGACCAGCTCACGATGGCCACCTTCGAAGTCGAGAAGGTCCGCGTGGTCCTGGTCAGCGAGGCCGAGTTCGTCGGCAACTACGTGGACATCCTCGACGGGATGGTCTCGGCCGAGCAGCTGGCCAAGACACTCGGCGATATGAAGACAGCCGGCAAGGGCGTCGGAGCGCTGGCCCTGGACGTGGGTGATCTGAAGACCCAGGCAGAGGATTTTGCCGGCATGATGAACGATTTCGCCGGCAAGCTCGCCGAGTCCATCGAGACCGAAACGGCGAAAATCGCCGAGCGCGTCGAGGAATCCCCTGAAATGAAGAACGTCGACATCGACGCGGAGATCCGCAAGTACGCGGCCTCGAAGTCGTCAGAGACCACAAGCCGCCGCTAGGAAGCGGCAAAGGAGACAGAAACCATGAAGACCACTATAAAAGCACTGTCTATGATCTGCTGGCCGCCATGGCGGCCCCGGCCCTCGCGGCCGACAAGGATGAGCGGGCCGACAAGGTCGTATTCGACCGGCTGGTCCGCGAGATGCGCCAGACGCATCAGAAGTACGCCGTCGCCTACCAGCGTGCCGTGACCGAGGCCCGGGACAACGACGGCAAGGCCACTCTGGAGACCAAAGCGGAGATTCTTTCCCTGCGGGACGAGATCGACCGCAAGACGACCCGCCTGCTGCTGATCGCCCTTCGCCACGGCTGGGAGGTGCCCCGCTTCGATGTTGACAACCCCGGCTCGCCCGAGCCGGTGACCAGTCAAAAGGAACGCATCTTCTCGCCGGTTGACGATCTGATCCGCACGGCATTCGCCGCCGAGGCGCGGCAGTTGGCCGCCAAGGTCCGCCTGCCGGTCGTGTCGATCAGGGCGGCTAAGTCAGACAAGCCCAAGGAGAGCAAGTTCCGGCTGCCGAATCTGCTGGCCCGAAAGGAAGGCTGAGATGATCCGGTCCATCATTGAGAACTGCGGCATCTTCGCCGCGCCCCAGGTCCTGCTGTCGGTGGCGACGTTGGGTCTGCTGGCGGCCTACCTGCTGGCCTGGTGGCGGCGGGAACTGCTGCCCGGGGAGAACCCTTGGGAGAAGACCCTCGAACCGCTGGCCGGGATCGCCGTTACGATCGGGCTGCTCGGATCCGTGTACGGGTTCATCATCGCCTTCGGCGGGTTCCGGCAGGGACTGGACGTTCAGAAAGTTGTGTCCGGGCTGGGGGCAGCCTACTGGACCACGGGCGTGGGGATTGTGACATCCCTCGTGGCGTCGCTTGGCTCATACGCCCTGAGCGTGTTGAACCGATAAGGAGGTCCCGCCATGGGCAAAGCCATCGTACCCCTGATTGACCTGGTGTTCCTGACGCTGGGTAGCGTGCTGGCGATGATGACCCAGATGGAGCGTGTCACCGCCATGCCAGTCTCGCTGGCGGAGGTCGGCCAAGGCTCCGCCGTCGTTCAACATGGGAAATTCGAGGTGTTGACCGTCAGCGCCGAGGGGCTAAGCCTCAACGGCAAGTCCGTCACCATTGACCAGATCGAGGAGCGATTAGCCGGTAAGCGCGTGGTCCTGCGGGCCGACCGGAAACTCCCCGTCGAACGGGTCTGGCGAGTGATGGCCCGTCTACACAAGGCCGGCGGCGAGGTCGCGGCCGAGATCAGAGAAGAACCATCCACTGAATAGATACGGAGCGAAAGATATGTCAAAAAGCACGTTCATCATCGGAATGCTGGTCGCGGCGGCGGCCCACGCGGCCCTGTTCTGGCCGTTGGGCCGAACCACCCCGGCGGCCGAGAACCCCAAACCCGAGGTCAAGCCGCCCACCGTCGCGGTGCTCCCGGAGCTGCCGGAGGCCAAGACGCCCCCGAGGCCGCCGAAACCCCGGTCGCCGGCACCACTGCCAGCGCCCAAGGCGGCCGAACCCGCGCCGCTGAAGCGAGTGGTCGAGGCCCCGGCCAAGACGGACGCGCCGGATACGACGGGCGACACATCGGCCGACGGCCCGAAAGACGCGCTGCCGCCGCTGCGGGTGGTCTGGGAATCGGCCGATCAGCTCCGGTCGGTCGCCGCCCAGTTGGGCATGCGGATTGTGGCTGTCAACGGCAGTAACCAAGTGGTCGGCGAAGTGGCCACTACGGGCGCACCCCGTGTGGTGCCGTTCGAGGGGCGTCTGTCGTCCTACTCCAACCGCGTGCGGACGCTCCCGCGAGGCTTCTTCGGCTCAGCGCCCGTCGCCGGTGGCGATGTCGCCTCCTTCTGGGTACTCGTCCCGGCGGACCTGGACGCCCGGTTCGTCCTGCTCCAACGGGACGCCATTCGCCGCAAGGGCCTCACGCCGGCCGAAGTGCGGGCGATGGATGCCGAGTTCCGTTCTAGCCGCAGCGGATACGAACTGGTGATCACGCGATTGGTGCGGGAGTAGGCCCATCGCCATCGGGATCGACAAGGCTGAAGTCCGCCGCGAGGGCGAGCGGATCGAGGCCGTGGAGGTGTGTTTCGGAGACGGGCATGAGCTTCAGATCATCCGCCGCGACGGCAAGGTCTTCTGCCGGATGATCAACGGGCCCGTGACGGCCCTGCTGGATGCCTCTCGGCCGGGGTGCGACTTCGAGCGGGCGATCAACCTTCTGAGACTGCACCTGCGTCACGTGGCGCGGGATGAGACTTTCTGACTCGGCGCAAAAGCCGCCAGGGACAAGCCATGAATACATCGTTGATTTTGCTTCCGATCGCTTTTGAGGAGATCCTCCAATGCGCAAAACTATAGTCACAGTGATATTGCTCTTCTGTGCAGTTGCATTTACGGGCTGCGGCGGAGCAGTGAAAGTAAAGGACATGGAACTACAAGGTTCCACCGGCTATCTGTACCTCGGGCCAAACAACAATACATTTGTCGGGTTAAAGAATGGCACAATACTTGAGTACGATGCCGATCTGAATGCCGTGCTGGCGGAGATTCCTCGCTTTGGGAAAGCGGGGGCAAGGCACCTCACCGTCTCGAAGGATGGCTCTCGGCTGGCCGTTCGGCGCAGTGACGGCTCCCTCGATCTGATAGATGTCTCGACGCGCAAACTGGTCAGGAACGTGAAGGTTCCCGGCTTCAAGATCGTGATGGGGGCATTTTCGCCAGATAGCAAGCGACTGGCTGTCTACGTCGACTCCGATTACGACCGCCGATGGAAGAGG
>JAADHY010000480.1:15386-21837 GCA_013151585.1 Planctomycetota bacterium | reverse complement strand
TCCATGATCAATTCCTCGGCCAGTTGATCGCCCCGTTCGGCGGCCCGAGCGAGCAGTAAGGGCGTCAGTTCTTCGCCGCGATCGAGGTAGAGACGGACGAGGCTTTCCCGCCCGGCGTCTAACTCTTCCCGGAAACGCCGGATCAACGACTTGGCACTGGCATAGGCCTCCAGCGTTCCGTACTGTCCCGTATCGCAGCGGCGGCCGTTGTCCATTTCGATGATGATATGGCCGCATTCGCCTCCGTGAGAATGCTCGCCCTCGACGATCAAATCGCCGATGATGATGCCACAGCCGATCCCGGTTCCGAGCGTCCACATGACCAAGCTGTGCACATCTCGCCCGGCTCCTGCCCAATACTCGCCGTAGGCCGCCGCATTCGCGTCGTTCTGGAGGACCGTCGGCTTCTGGAATTTTTTCTCAACACGTTCCCGGATCGGAAAATTCGTCCAGCCGGGCAAATTGGGCGGATCCAGGAGCATGCCGGCCGGAATATCCATTGTCCCTGGCGTGGCCAAACCGACCGCTGCAATCTCATCCAGACTCACCGGGCTCTGCTCGATCGCCTCCATGCCGACCCGGTGGATGTTGGCCACGCCCTGGTCAGGCCCCTTTTCGGCCTCGGTGGGCACCTGAGCCTGAGCGAGTGTCCGGCCCTCGTCATCCACAACTCCAGCTTTGATGTTCGTTCCACCGACGTCGATACCCAAGAAAATCGGTGGCGTGAATTCCTGATTTGTCATCTCTCCTGAATGAACGTTCCTGAAGCGGCCGAAAACCGTAACCAACCCGGAGCGGACGGCGCCGATCTTCCTTGCAACGAAGCCGCGTTTCGGAATCAGCAAACACGGACGCGCCTACCTGCGCTCCGGCCTCGCTGGTGGTGAATATACCAACGGACGCACGAAATGTCCCGTGACCATGGCCGAACCAAAGCCACCGCCGAACGGGAGGCAGGAAGCCTCCGGATGGAAATCAACGCCTGCAGGCCTCTCTCGCCCGCGAGTGACTCCTCGCGCCAAAGAGAAGATCGCCGAAGGCGGGAGGAGAAGAGCGTCGAGAAGTCAAACGTTGAGGCAAACAACGAGCGTGCCGGCAACCGGGATTCCAAGTCTGGGGGAGAAGCTACGGGCGTCGGGATGGACGCTCCGAGCGGGCATAATTGTCCAACGGACGTAGACGAAGGCGCCAGCCTTTGGCCGCACGTTTCCCGAAGAGGTGCCAAACGCCTGGCGCCTTCGGCTACCATACCAAACCGTACGTGGCGCGTTCGGCTACGGTTCTGAATGCGTTTTCGGTTACGGACACGGGGCCGCGTCAGGCGCGGGAGCCGGACGTACCATCGCGGCCGAAAGGTTCCGTCAGGCGCGGGACGGTGAGCTCCGAGCGGTGTCCCACCGGCTCGGCTACGCTTCCGCCGTCCGGTTGGTTAGACTGTCTCCGGTGAGCCTGCGCAGGGCTCGTGGCGATTCGTTTCTTGTTCCTAGGGTTCCCGCGGATTTCGTCGAAACGATCGATCCGGCGGGATTTGAGGAGAGAGTCCCTTTCTGGATCGAGGCGACCGGTGCCGCGGAAGAAAGCGATCGATCCGGCCGAAGTCGAAGCGAAAACCCAATCGCTCGGCCGGCAACTCTGGTCTCAGCTTGCTCGTCGTCGGCCGTCCATTTTCGAACGGCGATGGTGGGACGATCGCATTTTGTATTGGGCTATGTCTGACGAGTCGGTCAAGGTTCAAATGTTCCGATTCGTCGACGTGCTGCCCATGCTGAGAACGCACGAGGCGATCACGCGGCATCTTCAGGAGTACTTTGAAGAGGTGCGTGAGCACGTTCCCGGCGCGGCGCGGCTGATCCTGGAACACTCGCAGCCGAACACAGTGCTCGGCCGTGCTCTCGCGTTAAACGCCCGATCGAACGCTCGGCGCATGGCTGAGCGGTTCATCGCGGGATCGAGCGTCGAGGAAGTCTTTCAGGCTATCCTGCGAATGCGTCGGCAGGGATTTGCCTTCACTTTGGACGTGCTTGGCGAGGCCGTGCTTAGCGAGCGCGAAGCCGATGCCTACCAGCAGACTTATCTTGACCTGATCGGCGCTTTGGCTCCGCGCCTGAACGATTGCCCGGAGATCGTTCCGATTGACCGGGACCATGTCGGACCGATTCCACGCGTCAATGTCTCGTTGAAGTTGTCGGCTCTCGACAGCCAGTTCCGTCCGGTGGATGCGAAAGGGGCGGCCGAGCGGGTCAAGTCGCGGCTCCGTCCCATTTTGCGGGCTGCCTGCGAGCACGGGGCCCATGTCCATATCGACATGGAACATTACTCCTACAAGGACCTGACACTCGCAATCTTTCGGGAGGTCCTGATGGAGGACGAGTTTCGCGACTTCCCCGACGTGGGCATCGTGATCCAAACTTATCTGCCTGACGCTGAAGCCGATTTGCGCGAACTTTTGAAGTGGGCCAAGCGGCGTGGTACCCCCGTCTGGGTGCGGCTTGTCAAAGGAGCTTACTGGGACTACGAAACCGTGATCGCTCGGCTGCGCGGCTGGCCGGTGCCCGTGTTCCGCCTCAAGTGGCAAACGGACGAAAACTTTGAACGGCAAACGCGATTCTTGATGGAGAACTATCGCTGGCTGCGGCCGGCGTTCGGGAGCCACAACCTGCGCAGTGTCGCCCATGCCTTGGCTTGGGCCGAGAAGCTCCGCGTTCCGCGAGCGGCCTACGAGATTCAGATGCTGTACGGAATGGCCACCGAGCAGGCTCAGCTTTTAGCCGAAGCGGGATACCGCGTGCGCATTTACACTCCGTTTGGCCAGTTGATTCCCGGAATGGCCTACCTAGTCCGACGGTTGCTCGAAAACACGTCGAACGATTCTTTTCTGCGGCACAGCGTCACCGAAGACATTCCGATGGAGGAGTTGATGATGAAACCGGCAGACGTCGGCGCCCAGTCCCCGCCGGTTCCCGAAGACAAACCGAAAGGATTCCGGAACGAGCCGCATACGGACTTCAGTCAGCCGGCGGCTCGCGAAGCCATGCAGCAGGCCCTGGAAACGGTAGCGGAGAGCTTGGGCCAGGAATACCCGCTGGTTATCGAGGGACGCGTGGTCGAGACGCGTGAGACATTGGTCTCGCGCAACCCGTCCCACGCCCGACAAATCGTCGGCCGAGTGGCCAGCGCTTCGCCCGAGGACGCCGAACGAGCCATCGTTGCCGCTCGAAATGCTTTCCCATCGTGGGCTCGCACGGAGCCTGCCTACCGGGCCGAATACCTGGAACTCGTCGCTCGCGAAATGCGAAACCGACGCTTCGAACTGGCGGCCTGGGAAGTGTTCGAGTGCGGCAAGCCGTGGGCCGAAGCCGACGCCGACGTGGCCGAAGCCATCGATTTCTGCATGTACTATGCCCAAGAAATGCGGCGTCTGGCCGAGCCGCGGCGGAACAACCTGCCCGGCGAGGACAACTGCTACTCTTACCGGCCGCGCGGGGTCGCCGTTGTCATTGCGCCGTGGAACTTCCCGCTGGCGATCCTAACGGGCATGACGGTTGCCGCCTTGGTGACGGGAAACACGGTGGTGATGAAGCCAGCCGAACAATCGTCGGTCGTCGCGGCGCAGTTGATGAGCATTTTCCAAGAGGTGGGTCTGCCGGACGGCGTCGTCAATTTCTTGCCGGGCGAAGGGGAAGTGGTCGGACCAGCCCTGGTCGGAAGCCCGGACATCGACCTGGTCGCTTTCACCGGTTCGCGCGAAGTCGGTCTGGAGATCAATGAAGCCGCCGCCCGAACGGACCCGCGTCAACGGTCAGTCAAACGTGTGATTGCCGAAATGGGCGGCAAGAACGCGATCCTCATCGACGACGACGCCGATCTGGACGAGGCTGTTCAAGGAGTGATCCAGAGTGCTTTCGGCTACTCCGGACAAAAGTGCTCGGCGTGTTCGCGGGTTATCGTTCACAAGACCGTGTACGACACCTTCCTGAAACGCCTGGTCGACGCCACGGACAGCCTGCCGATTGGACCGGCCGAAGACCCGGGCACGCTCATCGGCCCGGTTATCGACGAAGCTGCTCGCGAGAAGATTCTGGAATACATTGAGATCGGCCAGACCGAGGCGACGCTAGCTTTTGCGGCGGACCCCGGCGATTGGGCCGACGAGGGCTACTACGTGGGCCCGCACATCTTCGTCGACGTGCCACCGCACGCGCGAATCGCTCAAGAAGAAATTTTCGGTCCAGTGCTTTGCGTCATAAAAGCGAAAGACCTGGACGAGGCTATCGCCATTGCGAACGACACGCCTTTTGCGCTCACCGGCGGCATTTACAGCCGCAGCCCGGCCCATCTGAAGCGAGCCCGACAAGAACTGGAAGTGGGGAACCTGTACTTGAACCGCGTCATTACCGGAGCTCTCGTCGACCGGCAGCCTTTCGGCGGCTTCAAGATGTCCGGCATCGGCTCCAAAGCCGGCGGTCCGGATTACTTGCTCCAGTTCCTGATCCCCATCAGCATCACCGAAAACACTCTCCGTCGCGGTTTCGCCCCGCAAACGGAAAGGGATGAAACGGGTCCCGATTGACCGAAAGGCAAGCGCTGAATCCGGCGTTCCCGGAAAATGCCCCAAGACAATCCGGCGAACGTCACCTTCCCACAACGATGGCCGAACCGACCTCCGCTGGCAGTGCGGGCCGCCGCCCATCACGACAATGCGAGTCGCTCCTCAGTTTCAACGCCACCGGGGAAGACCAGCATCCGGGGAAACTATTCGGCCTCACCCGGCTCGCCTTCAGCGAGCCATCCTTTCCCGCAAACGGGAGAGAGGACGTCAATTTGGGCGAGAACCGTTCTGCAGCAATCCTCTCGGTCCGGTTTCGGCGGCTTACGGTGCGACGCCGGCTGCGGATTGACCACTGGACTTCACAGTTGATGCCTGACGGCGACGCGAAAGGGACGCAAGGGCCGCTCTGGGCAAAGGGCGCTGCGATTATCGCGTCTGCGTCCGTTTCAGCTTGGTTTGTCTGTTCGTTCGGATCCGCCGATCGGCTCCGGTCGGACGACAAAAAACGCCAAGGGCGTGTCCCCCGAGCCAAGTGTCTAGGCGATGTCGCCGCTGCACTTGCAGCGTGTTTCAAGACTTCCCTCAGGGGAGAACCGGAGGCCACGCTCCGTCGTGGCCCCCCTCCAGCTTCAGCGGCGGAAAACGGACGCAGGCGAGTGCATCCCGCAAGCCGTCGGCTGATCTCGAAGCACGCGGTTCAAGCGTCAGGCCAGAAATGCGGGGCGCACGCCAATAGGGCGGCCCTGCTCCGAAGCATCAATCGCCGAGGTAAGCCGCCCGGAACTGAGCCTCGTATTTTCCGAAGACGCGGATGACCAGGTTCCCCTCGTGGCCTTCGACGTCCTCAGCCCGGAGCGAAATCAGTTCCCCCTCTTCCTCCGGCTGATCCGAACTGACGAAGGGCGTTTCGATCAAGGGCTTGTTCTGCGTGCCGAACACGTAGAGTCGCCAGTCGTCTTCAAAAATTTTGCGAGCCGAAAGCAGCAGGCATTTGATTTGCCGCTCGTTCCCGTCGTCGTCGGTCACCTTGAGAATCGCGACGCGTTTAGAGTCGACCGGCTTACCGCCGACCAACGGAGCAAACTTTTCAGAAAAGAACAGAAGCGCAAATCCCAATCCTTTTTCGCTTTCAGTGTCCTTCGTCCGTTCTTCGGGCATATCCTCTGACAGCCCTTTGATCGGGACGATCATGATGCCGTCGTTCTCGTACTTCAGACCGAAAGCGTTGTTGGGGTCGGCGTCGATCTTCAGAGGCGGGTTCTTGATCCCCTGAGCCGCCTCGACGAGCACTTGAGCAATCTCCTGGGCATCGTCCGGCTCAATCGGTTCCAACGCGTCGGCCACGGCGGTTTGAGTCCTTACGCCGAGCCCACAACCGACGACCAGAGCGAAAACCACGAATGACTTTTTCATTCTACTGCTCCTTTCTTCGCACAAGAACTTCCCCAAGGATTCCCACCCGACATAGTCGGCCTGGCGAGGCCCGCGAAACCGACGGCTGCTTGCGTCGAGCCGCTCGCGCCATCGAACAATCGGCACACGGTCCGAACGACACCCCATGTGGGTCCGATCGCGCATCGTCCCTGGCCCGACTGTTGCGGCAGCTCTGTGAGCACGCGGCCTCAGTCGACGACTCGACGGACGCTCCATAACCAAGGCGGGTGGGACAGCCTGACCTGGCGCGCCGACTTCCCCAGAAACGGGACCGCCGGCGCGTACCTATCAGATTATCATGGTTTCGCGGGCGTGCAATGCTGACGGGGTCAAGAATCGGAGCCCGAGCTGGAGCGTTTCTTCAGGTACGGGGCTGCCCTGAAGCCGAAACAGCGCGTCTTCAGAAGGCTGGCGCAGCGCCGCGAAGCTCCAAAAACAATTCGAAGGCAAGAATGGGCGGACAGACGT
>JAADHY010000480.1:0-15362 GCA_013151585.1 Planctomycetota bacterium | reverse complement strand
TGCGGCTCAAGTTGCCCGAGAGATGTTTCGGCAACGCCCGCTGGTGTGCTCGGGGCGAGCGACTCGTCGGTCGAAAAGAAAAAAGGCGTCCCGGTAAACCGAGACGCCTCCGTCCAGGGGACATCTGGGGGGCGAATCCATATATACTAGGACCGCCACGCCGACCTACCTCGCCGCGCACACCTTCGCACGCGGCGTCTCCCAAACCCTTGCCTCGAAGTGACCAACAGCCACCACTGCCGTCGACTTCGTGCCTCCATACCATTAGATGCCGCCGGGACCGGTTTCTTCGCGCAAGTTGAAATTTTTTGATTTTTCCAGAAGGAGCGGACAAGCCTGCCCCGGGCTGTTCCGCCTGACCGGGCCCCACCGGACTCCTCGATCGAGTCTTCGCCGCGGGTCATATTCGCTCGAGGGCAAACCCTACCCGCTCGTTTGCGGCTGGCAGCCATCTTTTCGCGGGCCCGTTCCTGGACGACGCCTCGACGAAGGGACTTCTAGAGCGACGGCGGCGATGATCGCTTTTTCAGCGACTTCAGCAGCGTCAGCGCCGTCTGGACGACCAGCGATTCGCTGCCGGTGGCGGTGCGAGACCAGCGGCCGGGGCCGCATTCGTAGCCGCCTTTTTGAAACGCCCGATCCGTTGGAACGTAGCCGATGTAGCCTTCTGCGTATCCGACGATCGCTGTGAAATCGAAGGGCGATTCGGCTTGGATTCGCAATCCGAGCTCGACGAAAGGCTCGCCCGGCAGGAAGACCATCGCAGCGTCGCCCAGACGCAGGGCGCCCACCGTCGCCAGGAGCGGCTCTGCCTGCCGCTTTCCCGCCGGATCGCGGGCCGGCAACTTTGCGCGGTCCCAACGGATTGCAAGCTCGCAACCCCGAACCGGGCGCAGCTTCCCCAGAGCATGGTCCACCCGGTCGGCTAGCTGCCGGGCGTGGTGTTGGGAGTCCGTTGCGCCCGTTGAGACCCGGGGCGGGTTGATGTTGCCGCATGCTCCTTGCAGGAACAGCGCCGTGGTCTGCGGGTGCCGGCTTTCCAGCAGACGCACCAGTTCGCCGGGATAATCCGGCGAGACCTGCTTGATGCACATTTCGTAAACGGGGTGAGCGGTCGCGTTGACCAGAATGGCCGCAGGGCGCCCCGATCGATCCAGAAACGCCACCACACGGATTTGCTCGTCCGTCGGTCCCGGCTCGAGCCTCAGTCGCCGATTCACACACAGCCCTTGCCCCCGCACAGTCCCCACCGCGAGGCGACAGGTCTGCAGCGATCGGCCTGCGTCGTGTACCGCCTCGCCGATACGACGAGCCAGTATGTCCACCCAGTCCTGGAAGGGTTTGGTGCGGTACAAGTCGGTCAGCGCGAGCGACTCAGGCCCGGAGTGCGTGTGACTCGAGGCCAGGACAATCCGCTCCGCAGCGACAGTACCTCCGGTTGACTGCGACACGCGTCTCTTGAATTGATCCATCCCCCCGACGGCCTCGCCAGCCAGTCCCAACAAATCCAAGGCCACCAGAGCCACGCGGGTGCGGCCGTTGTCGATCACGAGGGCAGTCGCGTACAGAGGGAACCGCACGCCTTCAAAAGGAGCCCAGGCTTGGCGGCCGGAGGACATCAAGATGCCCACTTCCAGCGGTGGCGTGATGTCCCGCCGTCCGGTCCCGACTCGCCATGGTTGGCTGCCGCAGGGATCGCCAAGCGACTTTTGCCCGCCCGCAATCACCGACCGCGACAGACACACCGTCGCTCCCGCCGCCAAGAACGTTCGTCGTGAGATAGGAAGGATGCCGCTCATTCCCGTTCTCCTCCAAACCCGGCTCGTCCAACCCCGACCAGCGAGCCGTAATCCAAAAGGTGGTCTGGCCCGAGCAAACGGTTTTAGCCGGACTGGCTCGTGTAACATTCCCGCACAGCCGGCCGACGACTTGCTGCCAGACAACCGCCAGCCCAAGGACGCCAGCCACCTGACCGGCGGCTTGCAAGGCCACGGTTCCCCGTTCCGGCCATCGCCCCCAACCGCGACAAACGAGACCAAACTCGACTGCCTGGCCGCCGGAAGCGCGAACAGAGCCCGCGATTCCAGGTGAAGGGCGCACTCTCTTTGCGATGTTGCCTCATCCAGAGTATAAGAAGAGACGATCGAGCGGGCGACTGTGCGCCCTTTTCCTGGGCTCTGTACGGGAGAGTTTCCGATGATTGGCCGCTTCAGCCTTGTGATGGCTCTGTGCGTGATCGGGAACGGGATTGGGAGCGGGGACGAGATCGCAACGATTCGGTGGCGGCACCTATCGAGCGTGAGCGGAGACTTGCCCGCCCCGGACGTGGGCAAGCAGTCGGCGCTGGTCGTTTTCGATATCGATAACGATGGAGCCGACGAATTTGCGGTCGCAGGATGGGGCGAGGTTTCGATGGTTTGGTATCAGCAAACGACCCGTGGCTGGGCCCGTTACCTGCTGGACGATGGCCATAGTCACATTGAAGCCGGGGGGGCGGTTTGCGATATCGACGGCGACGGCGATCTGGACTTGGTCCACGGCGGCAGTTGGGCCAGTCCCATGGTTTGGTGGTGGGAGAATCCTTGTCCGCATTTTGTCCCCGGTAAGCCGTGGCGCCGACACCTCATCAAAAGTGGCGGCCCCCAACAGCATCACGACCAAATCTTCGGCGACTTCGACGGCGATGGACGCCCGGAACTGGTGTTTTGGAACCAGCGCGGTCGCAAACTGCTCATCGCAGAAATCCCGACGGCTCCTAGAAGCGTTTCTCAGTGGCCTCTTGCGACGGTCTGGTCGTGGCCACGCCAATTCAAGTACGAAGGCCTGGCCAAAGGGGACATCGACCGGGACGGTCAACAAGACATCGTAGGAGGAGGCTATTGGTTTCGTCACGAAGGGCCCCAACGGTTCTCCGTTCACCGCATCGACGACTACGGCAAGTCGCGGTCGGCGGTCGGGCAGTTGATCGCGGGAGGCCGACCGGAGGTGGTACTCAATTCAGGAGACGGGGTCGGGCCGCTTAACCTTTACCGTTGGGACGGTCACCGATGGAAAGAGACGACTTTGATCCCCCGAGTCGACCATGGCCACACGCTGCAACTCGCTGACCTGAATGGCGACGGGCATCTGGATATCTACGCCGCTGAAATGCACACGCCCGGCGCGGGCGGCCAGTGTCGACAGTGGGTGCTGTACGGCGACGGCTCCGGGCGGTTTGTCCCGCAGGTCGTTTCGACAGGCATCGGAACGCACGAAGGCAAGCTGGGCGATGTGGATGGCGACGGAGATGTCGACATCGTGCAAAAGGACTTCCAAAAAGAGCGACGAGTCGATATCTGGCTGAATTTGGGACCGTCCCGATGACATCGGCCGCTGTGCCGATGGCGCCAGCAACCCGCCTGCTCACACCACAATGACTTCGAGCGCATGGTTGGCAGAAATGGTGACGGAGTCGACCAACGCGAGCAACAAGGGCTCGCCCGCCGGGTGTCTCGGGTCGAACGAAGCGAGTCCTCACGCGTTCAACTCCCGGAGGCTCGCTGCGTTCCGCCCTAACCATCCGGCCGCGTTAGGTCACGACGATTTCAAGCGTCTGATCGGCCGACAGGCTGATCGGTTCGGACAGTTCGACCATCAGGCGTTGGGCGGTTTGCTGGAACCGTGAGCTGACGGGCCGGCCAGCCAGCGTGACAGACACCTTTTTCGCCTCAGTTTGGGTAGGCACCTGGAGGGCCAACGTTTTCAGCCGTAGCCGGCCCCAGCGGACGGTCACTCGGCTGGTTTGCAGTCTTCCCGTTCGAGTCTGCTCGATCGTGCCCCATCCTTCGGACGCCGTGAAGACCGCGCGGAAGTTCTCCGGCGTCAGACGCGGTGCAAAGCCCAAATGGCCGCGAGGACCGTCGTGCTCAAAGCCGGCCAAACCAATCAGCACGCCCCAACTGGCCATTCCTCGGGCGTAATGATCACCGCACTCGATCTCGTTCCACGGGTTGTGTTTCGGAGGCTGATACCGATCGTGAATCGCGCGGCAGATCGCTAGAGCCTCTGTCAGCATTCCTTCCCACGCCATGTGACCGGCGACTTGGTATTCGATGCCGGTCCAGACTTCGTTCTTGTACCGAACCCCCTGCTCCAGATACTTCGATCGAGGCCACGTGCAGGTGAACAGACCTGCCTCGCCGGGGTACGCGAACCAACGCTCCGGCTTGTGGGCCTGATTCTGTGGGCCAACATCCGGAGCCCAGTTGTATTTCCAGATCGCTTGCAGGGCGCTGCGAACCGTTTTGTGCGGATAAATCTCCCCCAGCGCCAGTTGCTCGGCCCAGCCCTGCCCGAACAGTTGGTCCGACAGGCACCCGTCGGCGTGTTGAAATCGGGGATGCTCCTCCAAATCGACAAGCTGGATGAAGTACTCGCCGTTGAACAGCTTCTGGACCGATAGCCGCTGGCCGGTTTCGAAAATGCGGCGGCACTGCATGGCGAAGTCGGTCTCGCCGATCCGCTGGGCCATCTCTTCGGCGGCTCGCAAGGCTGCCAGATAGAGCGAGCCGATCATGGGGTTAGCGCCGTAGAAGTCGATATCGTACGTGTTGTGTTGCTTGCCTTCGATCAGGCCGTCCGCGTTGCGATCTTGAGCGATCAGGAACTCCATCGCCTTGCGGATCGCTTTCCAATTGCGTTTCAAGAAGGCGTCGTCGGCCGAGCAAAGATGCTCACGGTAAGCCTTCAGGATGTAGCCGGCCTGCGCATCGCCGGCCCACAGCCGCCAATTCTCGCCTCGGAAACGGATTTCGCCCGTCTCGGGAATAAAGCCTCCGTCGGGGGAAAAGTCTTGCCTTTCGCGGACCGACCGCTCCAGTTCGGGGAACAGCCGCGCGACGGCATGGGCGTAGTTCCACACGTGCCCGCAGGTGCCTCGGCAGCAGCCGACGCCTTCCCAGCCCCAGAACCGGCCATTGGCCCACCATTGACAGGTCCCGGTGGCGAGCGTCGAAACAGTCGAATGCAACCGGTCGAGCAGCCAGTGAGGCAACGTCGAATCGTAATAGGTGTCGTGCCAAAGCCGCGTCGTGCCTGCAAGCCGGTCCAAGTGCTCTTGGACATGCCCAACAACGGCCGCGACGTCCTGGAATCGTGTCGCATAGAAGTGGCCTCGTTGCGGCCGGTTCGGAAAGTGCCACGCGACGACGAACAGCGCTTGCCGCGTCTGACCGGGTTCAAGGCGCAGCGTCCCTCCCACTGCACCACACAGGTCCTGACCGAACGGTTGCTCGGCCGGCTCTTTCGCAGCGTCCGAAGCGGCGCCGAGCCTTTCTTCGGCGAAAAGGCATTGCGGCAGCCGATCCGGCGGCACCGAGGCTGCGGCTAACACTTCGCTAACGGCGCTGTCGGCCGGGGTCAGCAGAGCGAGCGCCATCGCGCCGAAGTCCGGCTGTTCATCCAGCGGGCCAGTCGGCCCCTCTCGCGGCGTATCCCGGAACTCGATCTGGTCAATGTTGATATGGCCCCAGCCGCCGGAATGGTCATCAACGATCTGAAGGCGAGCTTTCTTGCCCTTCAGCTCGCGGACGTCCCAATTGTGCCAAGTCAGCCGTTCGCGGTTCCGGCCGGTCGCCGTGCGCACGACCTGGCCATCGACCAACAGGTTGATGCAGGTTTGGCCGGCATGTCCCCCTCCGCCGATCAGGAAACTGATGAACGGCCGCTCGATCGTGAACTCCGGCGACGTCAACCGTCCGCGTGGTCGGTCGCCCTTGAGAAACGTGTTGACCAGTCCCTGCCCTCGGAATCCGGAAACCGGCTGCTGACCGGGCAGCGTGCCTCGGGCTGGCTTCTGGCCGAAGGCTTCGCCCTGGATCGTCCAATCGCCGTAGCTGCCGTTTTCGAAGTCGGCATAGATGATGGCCGGGCGCAGAGGTTTGGCCGCTGGCGCCGGCTCAGCCTGGCACAGCAGCGTCGTGGCTCGGCCGAGGACAACGCGGTTTCGTCGCCGCCCGGACAGGCCCCCCGCTTCGCTGTGCAGTCCGACGGCGTTCTGCAGCCACCCGGCCAGCGTCACCTCGACCGGTTCGCTGCTCACGTTCTTCACAGTGAACGTCATCAGAGTAGCCGGTAGCGCCGAGTCCGCGGCATTCAGCGGAATGAACGGCGAAAAGGCTTCCAGCGAAACCCGAACCGGAAGCTTCGGGTCGGCGTACTCGACATAACCGATCGGGTATTCGCCGCAGAATCGCACGCCGGGAAAACCATCGCGGTCCAGTGACCGGACGGTGGTCTTGCCCCTTTGGCGAATGCGAAGGGCGAAACCCTGCTGGATGTCCGGGGCTTCGCCGGCGAACCGTCCGCGATGCACCAGCTCGGTCGGTTTTCGGCCCGGCTTGTAGTTGACAGCTCCCCAGCCTGTGTTGAGCTCCTTATTGAAGATGTCCCAATAGATCAGCCGTCCGTCGCCCGCCAGATACAACTGACCGGCACAAATGCCGCCGATCGGCATACCGATCGTCTCCAGCTCCTCGCCGCGGTACCAGGTTCGAGTGCCTTTGTCAAAGAGAGATTTGACCCAGTCCGGTGAGAGTTTCTTTTCGGCGGGAACGAAGTGTTCGACCGTGTCGTCCGGTCCGAATGGTCCGGCGATCGCGGTTCTTGGCAGCCCCATCGTCCCGACCGCGGCCGTCGCCCATTGCAAGAACCGTCGCCGATCGACCGACTCGCAACCACCACCGGATTCGCAGTTGCACGAGGAGGTCCGCCCCTGTTGCTCCGCCACATAGTCGCGTTTGGCCGTCATGTCTTCGCACCTCCCAGCCTTCCAGCCCAGTTGACAAAAAGCTGTTTAAGATCGCCAAAGGCGTATGTCTGTGAGGGACGCCGGTCGTTACCGAACCCGGGAGCAAACGTCTCCGGTTCGCTGAATTCGGCGGACGGAAGCCGCTTACACGTCGGCCGCGTAGGCGGCCAAAGAACGAATGCGCGGCCGAGCGATCGAGTGAAGGGAAGTCAGTCGCACGCGAGCAACCTCCACGGGAGCAAACCGCTCGATGCGTTTGTGCCCGACCGATTGGCCCTCCGCCAGACGTTGCCATCGGTTGCCCGGAACGAGTCCGTCGATCCGGTAACGGCGGATTCTTTCCCCGTGGGCAATCTCTTCCATGATCACGACGTGATCGATTCGCTGGGGCCGAGGCAGCTCCAGCTCAACCGCTTGGCCCACGCCCGCCACTTCTGCTACCGGACGGCCGAAGCGCCTTTGAATCTCGCGGCCGAACTCGGCCAGCCGACTAATGTCCCCCTGCGGCACTTCTCCGTCTTGGTTGACGACTTCGCCGATGATGAAATTGCAGTTTCGTCCGACCGACTGGTAGTACATCTTCACGAGCGCGTCGAGCGAGTGGGCGGCGTGATCCTGACCAGGCTTCCAGAACCAATTGTGGACGCCCCGAGCGCCGCGCAGCGGGACATCGACCATGCCCGGTGACCAGTACGTCCCGGTGGGATCCCCTGTTCCCAAGATGGGACGCCACTCGCGACGGTTGTGCGAGACTTCGCCCGCCCGTCCGGGCATCGTTGCCCAGCACGGGTAGTCGGCATAGCCCTGTTCGTTGCCGATCCAACGATGATCGGAACGCTGACGGTTGTGGTAAAAGACCGAATGAGGCTGGTGCTTTTCGAAGATTGGGAGGACGTCCGGACCGCCCTCCTCCGGCGTCTTCACACCCGCGTCGAACCAGATTTGGACCAGCGGCCCGTAGCGCGAGCAGAGCTCCTCGGTCATCTTCTCAGCGATGCGGTTGAAGGCTGCCTGCTTGGCGGTGCCGCGTCCCTTGCCCCAGTCGACATAATGCCCCCAGACCGTCCAGTAGACGTTCCGGTGCGTGCTGAAGTAAAGCCCTGGCCGAATCCCGGCCTTTCGACACGATTCCACGAAATCCGCGACCACGTCGGCTTTGCCGTTCCTCCACCGAGTGTACTTCAGGCTGTAGGGGTAGAGATCGCTTTGCCACTGCATGAAGCCGTTGAAATGGGTGGCGGTGAAGATGGCATAGCGAGCTCCGGCGGCCTTGGCGGCCTCGATCCACTGGTCGGTATCGAGTCGAGTGGGGTGGTAAAGGTTCGGGTCCAGCCGCTCGCGGACCATGTTGTTGGCGGCAAACCGTCCTGCGGCGATGGGCAAGTCGAAATGATAGATCACGCCCACTTCGCAATCCTGCCAAACGAGCTGCGCGCTGGAAGGCCGCGGCAACGACGCGGATTCCTCATCCGCGCGCGCGGACATCTGGCTCGTCCAAGGAACAGCCTTTCCCGCTACGGCTCCTGCTGTCGCCGTGAGAAAGTGTCGTCGATTCATCCTCATCGGGCCTCGCTCCTATTCAGATTCCGACCCTGACTATACCACGAGCCCGTGCCACCGCCAACGAAGCGAAAGGGGCCGTGGATGCGTCACTGGCAGGCCGGGTGCGGCCTTCCGGCGCAAGCGGTGTTTGGCCCGTTTGGTTTGGGACGGCTCCGCCACCACCGCTTTGTTAGTCGGCCGGCGAGGTTGGAGGAATTTTTTTGAGCGTCGCGGCGAGGCATCATTTCCTAACATCTTGGCATGGCGAGACTTCGCGAGTCTTGAATGATGACAAAGGGCAACAAGGCGGAGCGAAAGAGAATTGAGAAACTCGGGAATTTGACACCGCCGAACTGTGACCTAGGTTTGACTGGCAAACCGACGACGCCGAAGGGGTTTCGGCGTCCCAGGCTCGAGCCGAAAGCCGCGATCGGAAGGATTCATTCCGCGGGGACTTGACCGACGCAACATGCTTGTTCGTCGGCCCGCGACAGCGCGGCGGCCGGCCAGGAAGGCCCAGAGGAAACAAGTCGTCGGAGCCCGATCGCTTCGTCGGTTTGCGAGCAAGCCGGCCGCGATGACGCGGTCGCCGGATGCCTCGCTCCTGAGGCTCTGTTTTCGGGTGCCGAGTTCTTCGGGTCCTAGCGCGGTGCTAGCGGCACGGGAACTCACGGTTTGCTTCGGTCGTTTTGCGGTTCGACTGAGGCAGGAACTAGAAAGAGAGAGGGACAACCATGAGGAATCTTGCCAAGAGTGTGAAGCGATTTCTGGTTTCCGAAGACGGCCCAACGGCGGTCGAATATGCCGTCATGCTGGCATTGATCATCGTCGTTTGCTTGGCGGCCGTCCAGGCGATCGGCACCAACGCGAACACGCAGTTCGAGACGGTCCGGGACGCTCTGTCGAGTTAGTTCCCTGCGACCGCTTGAAGCTGTTCGCAAGAACCGCACACCGGAGCCAGCCGCCCAATCCCGGCGATTGGGCGGTTTGGCTCACTTTCAACAATTCAGCGAAAACGCAGTTGGATCCACGACCCAAGATACGCCACCTGACGCGAAGCCACGAAGAATGGCCTGCCGGTTTGACCAAACCGGCAGCCGCACCGACGAATGACAGTGAGGAGGATAACGGCGATGTTTCCCTTTTGGATCGACATTGAGCTGACGACGCTGCTGCAGACGTTCGTCGTGGCCATGGCTACGGCGGGCTGGCTGCTGACGATGCTGACGGGCGGCCGATGCGGCGTCTGATCGGCTAGTCGCCAGGCGACGTCGGCGGCGAACCGAGCGACCGGAAACCAAGCGGCTGTCCGCCAATACGCAATCGCTTGGGCCCGCCATCGTCGTAGATGTTCCGAGGCGGAATCCAAAAGACAGAGGCGAGCCCGTGCGAAGCCGTTGTCCCTCGAAAAACGGAGCCGAATGGAATGAAGAAAGGATGGAAACGACATGGAATGGCAGGAACTGCTGACTGAGAACTGGCATGTGAAACTGGTCTGCTTGGCGCTGATCCTGGCCGCCTACATCGACGGAAAACAGCTTCGGGTCCCGAACTGGTTGACGTACCCGATGGTCCTAACGGGATTGATCTTCGGCGCTTGGAGCGGCGGCTGGGGCGACGTCCACAGCGGCTTTCTGGGAAGCCTGCTGGGCATGTTCGTTGGCCTAGCGTGTCTGCTCCCCCTCTACGCAGTCGGAGGCATGGGGGCCGGGGATGTCAAGCTGATGGCGGGCGTGGGAGCTTGGCTGGGCATCCAGACCACCTTTTATGCTTTTTGTGTCTCGGCAATTGTCGGGGCGGTGATGGCGGTCGTGATGGTCTGGCGAAGCCGAGACATTCGAAAACACTGGCAGAACCTGATGGTCATCCTGCTGGAATGGATGCACGTGCGGGATCCGCGCGAGCTGTCGCGGATTGCAGCGAAACGTAAACCGAACATGCTGTTGCTGCCCTACGGAATCCCGATTTGCATCGGCTCAATCGGATACTTCCTCTACACAGGCATGCTATGACGCGGAGCGAGCAGACTCGCCTGCTCTGCACTTTTGGGAAAGAAACCCCGATCCGGGATGACGAACCACGAGCCAGCGGCACGCATGTTAGTGGCCGCAGAAGTCCAACGCGATGTGACGGAGCGAAAGACAGGCAAAGCAGGAGGTTTGTGTGACATCCGGTTGGGTGGGTCAGCACGCTCGGCCCGAACGAGAGCGATGGCTGGCTGGTCAAGAGCAGCCGAAATGGCAGTCGGCAGCCGACAACGGGTAAAACAGGCACAATTCGGAGGATCATTCCAGTCGGCACGGTCGTTATAAGCTGAAGAATTTAACACGGCGATGCCGATGATGAAATTGATAAAGGGGGCTCGGGGATGAAGGTGAAATCCGTCCTGTTGATGGCGGTGGCCTTGGGGTGCGGACTGGTGGCCATGCTGGGCGTCCAGCAGGCCCTGAGCAGTAACCAGAGCAACGGATCGGACGACGGTTTCGGGATGGTGTTGGTCGCCACCGCCGAAATCCCACCGGGGACGCCACTTACGGACGACAACGTGAAGTTCGAGCGTTGGCCGAAGGAAACGATCCCGCCGGGAGCGGTGACCAAGCCGGAAGAGTACGAACAGCGGGCCCTGAGGGTGCGAACCTTCCCCGGCGAGATCATTATGAAGGCCAAGTTGGGAGCGAAAGGAGAATTCGGAGCGGCTGCGGACATCCCGAAGGGCATGCGAGTCATCTCGGTGCCGGTCGATCCCACGATGACAAACAGCGGGCTGATCTGGCCCGGCTGTCGCGTGGACGTGTTCGTCACGTATAAGTCAATGGACCGGCGGATCGGCACGGAGATCGCCACTGTGTTGGAGGACGTCGAGGTGTTCGCCATCGACAATAATCGAGACGTGGCGGAACAGGACCCGTCCGAAATCAAAGCCAAGACTATTTCGTTGCTCGTGACGCCGGAAGAAGCCATGCGGCTGAAGCGGGCCGAAGAGATGGGACATTTGCATGTCGCCATGCGAGGCAGCGGAGATGACACTCGGATCCACACGGCGCTGCGATTCGACGATGTAAACGCGGCCTTCCAACACATGGACGCGGCGACTCCGCCGCCGGACAGTGCCAGCGGGAACGCGGTCGGCAGCGGGTTGCTGTCGTTTCTGAACCGGCAAGCGGGGAACGCAGCGGACTCCGATCAGGAGGAGGAAGAAGAGACCACGTCGACTTGGAAGATCCATATCTACTCGGCCAGCGGGGAACGAGTCGAGGAGGTGGAGTTGCCGGAAGCGGAACAGCACGCCGCTGCGTCTGCGGCGGTCTCCGCCGAGCGGCCCGTCAAGAACCCGTTACTCGGTTACCTCAAACGGGTCCTGAAAGCCCCGTAAGCGGACCGTTCATCATCATCCATCATACTTCGCGCGTTGTTTTGGAGTAGGATAATAACTTGAGCCGGATCGCCTCTCGGCGGCCGACGGCAAACCGGGACGTTTGCAGCCACGAGGGGTTGTGACACATCGAAACGGTGAGGTGCACGGATGCGGAAAACCGGACCGATCAGCAGCTTTTGCGTCAGGATGATCGGAGTCTTCGGCGTCGCAGTCTTTTTCGGCGTTGCCGCTCGGGGCGACGACACAAACGTGACGCTGACAGGACGCGAACCCGTCATCAAGATCACCGGCCAGCGCACGCATCTGGAGCTTGTCGAACGCTCGGCCAAAATCCTTGAGCTGAAGAGCAAAATCACCCGCGTCGACGGCTTCGATGACACCGTAATCAACGTCAAAGCGCTTGCCCCGAATCGCATCTACGTCTGGGCCGCCCAACAGGGCGTCACGACCGTCAACATCACGGATGAGAGCAACGAGACGTTCGCCATCGATATCTTCGTGAAAGGAGACGTGCGCTACTTGCAAGCGCTCATCGACTCCAACTTTCCGGACGCCAGTGTCGAGGCGCTGAAGGTCAACGAGAGCAGCGTCGTCCTGCGCGGCTGGGTCACTCAGCCCGAACAGATCAACTACATTGTCGAGATCGCGGAACAGTTCTTTCCGCAGGTCTTGAACCAAATGCGAGTCGGGGGAGAGCAGCAGGTCAAGCTGAAGGTCAAGGTGATGGAGGTCCAGCGGTCGAAGATTCGGCAACTGGGCTTCAATTTCCTTTACTTGAACAAGAACGGCTACCTCAGCAGCACACCGGGCCAACTGACCGAGGTCGGCGAAATCAACTTGCCGTTCAAGCCGGGCAACCCCGGTGTCGTTTTCACACCCGACAGCTTGGCTGAGGCCGCGATCTCGTTTGGCCTGATCGGCGACCACAACATCTTCAATGGTTTCTTCCAGGCGTTGAAGGAAGAAGGCTTGCTGAAGATACTGGCGGAACCGACCGTCGTGACGACCAACGGCCGTCCGGCGACGCTTCTGTCCGGTGGCGAATTTCCCATCCTGGTTCCCCAAAGTCTGGGCACGGTCAGCATTGAATGGCGGGAATTCGGAACCCGGTTGGAGGCCGTGCCGATCATTCTGGGGAACGGTCGCCTGCGATTGGAACTGCAGCCCGAGGTGAGTGAGCGGGACTTCAGCAACGCCGTCAGCGTTGGTGGCTTGACGGTTCCCGGTCTGACAACCCGGCGGGTCAACACACAAGTCGAAATGAGATTCGGCCAGACGCTCATCATCGGTGGCTTGATTGCCAACCGACGCACCGCCGAAACGGATAAGATTCCGATCCTCGGCGAGCTGCCATGGATTGGAATGGCCTTCCGTCGCGTCCGATACGACGACGTCGAGACGGAACTGATTATCATGGTCACACCGGAACTGGTCGCACCGCTTGATCCCGATCAGGTCCCGGTCGGTGGTCCCGGCCTGAACACCGACACGCCGACCGACCGCGAGCTATTCATCGATGGTCTGCTGGAGGTCCCGAACTTCGCGCCCGGCGAAGACGAAATCGTGCCGATGTCCTGGCAAACGCCAGATTCCGCGTCCGAGGTCTGCCCGCAGTGCCTGTCGGACCCAAACCACCATCATCATTCGGTCGCCGAACAAGAAAGGACGCAGCCAGCGCCTTTGGCGCCCTACGAAGAAATGCCGCCGGCCCCTCCGAGTGGCCGGGCGAACGATACCGATGACACGGTCCGGCCCGCCCCACCTTCGCCGGCCCCCGCCGAGCCGGACACGATGTCAACGCCCCCCAAAAAGCAGGCCTCGAAAACACGTCCGGGGCTGTCCTGGGCGCGTCCCTTCGGCCATCTGCGAAAGCTCATCGGCCCATCGGAAGTCCGCCAGGCCAGCCATACAGAAACGGGCTCCAAGAGGACGAGCCAATCTCTGCCGATCTCGACGTCCGCTGCAGGCCATGCCCGTCTCGGAAGTAGCTCCTCGACTCACCGAAAGCGGCCTGGGCTGATCGAACCAAACGTCACGGACGGGGCACAGCCCACGACCGGCCACTCGCGACCGGCCTTGATTTCCCCTTCGTTGAACTGATTGAGGAACCACTCCACCATGAAAAACATCGTTCGAGCGGCGATCGTCGATCCGAACGACTTGTCCCGGAATTCGTTGAAACGGCTGTTGCTCGGAATCGACACGGTGTGGCTGGAGGCGGAATGCTCGAACTATGAGTTCTTCGCCGATGTCGTGATGCAAACCCAGCCCGACATCGCCATCATCTCGCTGGACACGAACCCCGAGAAGGGTTTGGAACTGGTCGGACGGCTCAGCAACCAATTGCCAAATTGCAGCGTCCTGGTTGTCAGCAGTTCCCAGGAAGGGAGCCTCATTCTGAAAGCCATCCGGAACGGGGCGCGCGAGTTCCTCAGTTTTCCGGTCAAGATCGAAGACTTCCTGGGCGCGTTGGAACGCATCCAACAGGCCCAAGGAGGCCGCGGCGACGGCCAGGTGCGTTCCTGCCAGGTGGTAACGATCGCCGGAGCCAGCGGCGGCGTGGGGTGTACTTCGCTGGCGATCAATTTGGCTTGTTCTCTGGCCCAAAATGACCAAAACCACGTGGCCATTATCGACTTGGACCTGGCGCTGGGAGACGCCGACGTCTGGCTGGACATCATCCCTGATTACACGATTCAGGATGTGGCAGAAAACATCTCCCGCCTGGATTATACTCTGCTGAAGCGATCACTGACCAAGCACGAGTCCGGAGCTTTCCTGCTTCCGCGGCCCGTCCAGATGGAAGCTACGCCCTTCTTTTCCGCCGATGAGCTGCGCCGCGTGCTGGCCATGCTGAAAGCGACCTTTTCCCATTTAGTGATCGATGTCAGCAAAAACTACGGGCCGCTCGATCTGGCCGCCATGGAAGCCTCCGACGTCATTCTGTTGGTGACCCAGCTCGATTTGCCGTGCCTGCGCAACGTCGTGCGTCTGATGCAGTTCTTCGAACAAAACGAAGCACTGGCCGAAAAGATTCGCGTTGTGGTAAACCGAATCGGCCTTCAAGACACCGAGATTTCGCTGAACAAGGCTTTAGAAACGATCGGTCGCGACATCTACTGGCAGATTCCGAATGACTACGCCACGATGGTCGAGTCCCGGAACAACGGAGTGCCGCTCATCAAGCATGCTCCGCGGGCCAAAGTCACTCGATCGATCGAACAACTCGCCCACAGCCTCGACCCCCATCCCGAGGAAGGCGAGGGAACCGAAGAAGGCAAACCGCGCAAACGGCTCTTCAGCTTCCTCGGCGGCTGACATTCTGTCTCGCCCAACGAGAGCGGCCAAGCACGCCGCCCATCCCCCGCGGCCCCCTGCTTGCACCGCGGGTTCAAACCTTTGGTGCGCGAACCGGGGCGTGGTGCGAGAATCCTTGGCACATTGCTTTCGTGAACACGGCTCCCCAGCGTGCTCTTGTCGACGCGCGACGGCTCACGGAAAGTTAAGACGTCACGCTAGCTCCCCGGCGTTTGACTTAAGTTGCGGCCGGCGTCCCCCCATGGGAACACGACCTTCCCAAGGCGTCAGATACCGTGCCGATCGGGAGCGGGCGTGATTTGGTCGTGACAGGAGCTGGTAGGCTTCGCCGAGCCTGTT
>JAADHY010000672.1 GCA_013151585.1 Planctomycetota bacterium | reverse complement strand
CAGGCAGCCGTTCTGGATCGTCCTCGGGGCCGCCACTCAAACGCAGCACCTGCAGGCGTCGCCGGTCCGCGCCGCGCGGCACAGGAGCGATCTGGTTCCACGTTCCAAAGCACGGCCCATTCAAATCGATCCATGTGATCAGTCGGTCCCAAGCCTCTCGATCGAGCCGGACGCCGTGATGCCCTTTCCGAAGCATTTGGATCAACTCGCTCGTGTCCGCATGGTATTCGTACGGCGGCAGCAACGCGACATCGTCTTCGATATTCACGCGCCGGATGAACGGAATCAGCGCTTCATAGGCCGGCGTGTAGAAGGTGCGTCGCGAGCCGAGCAGTTTGTGAGGCGGCTCACACGGCGGAAACCGATCGACGATCTCCGGATCCAGCCGGTCGGCTCCGAGCTTGGACAGAGGCAAGCCGACGTAATCGGGGAAGAACCGCCGAGCTCGCAGGTCGACCAGCCTGCGTCCGTCATGCTGAGGCTGTCCGTTGTGGCAGCCGACGCAATACCGGTCGAGCACCGGCTGGACTTCCCGCTCGAAGTCAAAGCCCCGCGGTGGACCGTACCACGGCTCGATCTCCGACGGCGGGTTCCGCGCGGCCAGTCCGGTCCGAACCAGCGGCGAGTCGGCCGGCCGCTCATGACACCCGACGCACGAGACCGTCTCGCCCGGCATGGCCGTATACCAGCTCCGCATCAGTTGCAATGCCTTCCCTTGTTCATCTAGCGGCTGGACGGTCAGCGGGGTGTTGGCCGGAACGCGGAAAAGAGCTGAGCCGTCCTCATAGACCGGAACCGTTCCCAGAATCCGCATCACCTCCCAGGGCCCGGCTCGCCCCACTTTGTCCGGGCCAGCCAGTCCCGGAAACCCGAAGTGATAGGCGACGATCCGCAACCGCTTGACCGTGCCGCGCGGCACGTCCGCTAAGCCTGGTCCGCGATAAATGTCGTGCAGGTAGATGACCGCGTCGTCGCGATCCAAGTCGACGCGGCTGGGGATCACCGGCGGTTTCGGAGTTTTCTTTACCGGGATTGGCTCGAAGAAATCGAACCGGTGGTCGACCTGGATCGGCAGCATGTTGTCGAAGACGTCGACCAGATAAATGCCCCAGGGGCCTTTCCGCCGCAGTTGAGCCGACACGAGGAAGTATTTGTCGCTGAGCGGATAAGGGTGCAAGAACTTCGGCCAGTTCTTGTCGACCAAATGATCGCGAATGACCGGCTGGATCGGCTCGAGGCGATGCGCCACGCGCGTAAGCAAGCCGTCGGCTTCGTGCCAGCCGCGGCTGGTGTCGATCACAACCAGATCGCCCGCCCGTCGCACTCCGTGATAGCCGGACAAAATCGCGACCAACTTGTGGGGCTGTCCGGGAATGGCCCGCGGGAAATAAAGCGCGTTCGGGTAGTAGGAGTTCGTTCCATAGATGGCTCGCTGACCGGTCCCGTCCGGGTTCATCACCATCAGGGGCCGCACGTAAATGTGCATCAGGCCGGTATAGTCCCAACGGCTGTAGACGATCTGACCGGAAGGCAATACGGACGGGTGCAGATCGATGTCTTGATCGAAACAGAGCTGCCGCACGTGGCTGCCATCGCCGCTCATCCGGAACAACGAGCAAGCTCGCTCGCGGCCATGCCAGCAAGGCACCGCGGTGAAGGCTGCCGTGGAGGCGTAGACGATGTCGCCGTCTGGCAGATAGCACGCGTCGAAATTGTCGACGTCCGGCTCCTCGCGCGACACCTGCCGCAGGCCTGTGCCGTCGATCCTGATCTCGTGAATCTGCCACGAGCGGCCGGTCGGCATCGTGAAGAGCAACCGGTCGGCGTCGTAGTGCAGATCGATTTCGCCGACATAAAAACCACCGCGAGGCCGAAACAGCGTGGTCAAAGAACCGCCGGGACGTACGGGCGAGAGGATGTCAATCTCGTTGTCGTAGCCGGTCTGCTTCAGGCACGAATTGCACTGGTGGTTGGTGGGTAGCGCAAGTTGGCCGCGCCGACGCTTCAATACGATCAGGCGGTCGAAATCGAGCAGGGGGTTAGCCAAGAGCGCCTCGCGTCGGAGCTGCAGGAACCGCCGGTGGGCTTCCGGCTGCCCGGCTCGCCAAGCGACGCGAATCTTCTGCAAACGGTGACGATACTCCTGGCCGCTCGGATAATGCTCGCCAAAAGTCTCCGTCAGATCACGAATGGCAAGCTCCAGGTTTTCCAACTGCTGCAAACTGGGGGCCGGGTCGGTCCGTTCGGGCGCCGAGGCCGCTGTCTGTCGCACCGCGCCGCCCGTCAGCAAGAATGCTCCCACAAGCAACACAATCCGCACCACCCCGTTCTTCATCGGATCGACACTCATGGCGATGAAACTCCCAACCCCCGTCGCCCCTTCTGGATCAATGCATCTCGAAACAACAATCCGATGCATTCTCCGTGCAAAGCCGTTTCGATCCCCCAGCCGCAAAGCCATAGTTTATCGGACCGCCACGGTCCCGGCCACACTCGTCGCGCAGCAAACCCAGCTCATTCAGGCATCACACCATGTCGCGGCGTAAGTGACATCCTCACCAATCGTCGCTTCGCCAACACATCTAGCGTTCTGTTAAAGGAAAGAATTGGGATCATGCTTTCTTGTCGCTGGGGGCGTCTCGCGCGCGAGCAGCAGCCGAGACGGCTGCCCCACAATCAACTTCAACCCCAACTCATCGCTGTGGTGTGGCACTAGCCTGTCTGTCGCGTTGTGTTGCCAACAACCGTTATTCACGGAAACACCGAACTGGTGTCGGACAGCCGGGACAGGCCAACAGGAGTAGCGATCTCGTGAGTTTATCCGTGACCGGCGTCCGGTCTTGGGCCGTTTATCCGTTTATCCGTACAGACGTAGCGCAGTCCCGAGGCCGATACTGCCAGCGTCGGGAGTCCCGTACTGCTCCCCTGGGCTCCTTGAGAAACAGCCGCGAGACATTCGACATGCCTCGGCAGCTCTTGCCATGGCCACATGACTCCCGTTGCCGACCAGCGCGGGTCTACGCCCCAGTGAACAGTTACGTTTTTTTGAGACCACCCCAATTTCGCGGAGAGGGGCTTGACATCAAGTTTCAATTGGTATAAAGTACCATCCGGTAGAGCGATGCAAAACAAACAAGACGAAAAAGTGAAGGACAGGATAAGCCGGTTCGAGTCGCTGTGCCGGGAGAAGGGCATCCCGGTGACGGTGCAGCGGCGGGTCATCTTGCAGACACTGCTGCAGCGGCAGGATCATCCGACGGCGGACCAGATCTTCGAAGATGTGCGAAAGCAAATCCCGGACATATCGCGGACCACAGTGTATCGCGTCCTGGAGGCGCTGGTCGGCTTGGCGGTGATCCGGCGTGTTCACAGCATGGGCAATGCCGTTCGTTACGACGGAAACATTCACCGGCACCATCATCTGGTGTGCCGCGAATGCGGCCGTATGGCGGATTGGGAATCGCCTGAGTTGAACAACCTGCCGATGCCAAAACGAAAAGCGCTCGGGTTCCACATCGACGACTACACGATCCAGTTTATGGGGATTTGTGCGGAGTGTCGCCGGCAGCTTGAGCACGAGGGGTAAGCCTCAGGCGGAGACTTCGGCTTGTTTCGCAGTCGTACCAGGCCGAGCGGCTCGCAAAGGGCCCGGTGGGTAGCTTGAGGAGAAAGGTGTCTCGCGTTTCGCTCTGCGCCGGAGCGGCGTGAGGAGTTCCGTCCATAGGTTTCTGACGGGAGGGCAAGACGATGAAGGGCAAGACAGCAGCTTGGTGTACCATCGCGTTCACCGCGATCGGGGGGCTCGTGATGATCGCAGCGGTCGAGCTGCGAGCGCAGCAAAAGTCCCGAGGAGTGACGAGCTACGCGCCGGTCGCCGTGACCGAGGATTTCCGCGCGGTGGTTGAAAAAATGCGGGCGGCGAAGCCGGCGATTCTGGAACGTCATCGGAGGCTACTCGAAAAACGGTACGACCTCAGTAATCGCCCA
>JAADHY010000386.1 GCA_013151585.1 Planctomycetota bacterium | reverse complement strand
CAGCCACCAGCAGCATGGCGATGGGAACAATGGGGAAGAACGTCGCCATCTTCGCGACGTAGTCAATCCCGAGAGCCCCGAACAACGCGAAAAGATAGCCCCAAACGACACACGTCAGCACAAAAACAATGCTGAATTGCTCGCCCGTCCCGAAAAGGGACGTCGAGTATTCGCCTAACCCCACGCCTCGAAGAACCAAGTCGGCCGCGTAGTAGGTCGCCACGCTGTACCAGCCGATCTGCAACAGTCCCATGAAAATCCCGGGCAGGAAATAGCCGCCTTTGGTTCCAAACGTACTCGTCCCAACAATGTACAGCGGCAATCCTGTTCGCATTCCCAACATGCCGGGCACGTAATAAAAGAGCGCAAAGCTCAGAAACCCAGCGACCACTAGCGCCAGCAGACAAAGACCGAGGCCGGCCATCCCGAGTGCGGCCGGCCCGTCGGACGTGCCGGCCAACTGATCGAAGAACGCGATCCACAGAAAGATACCCGCGTATGACTGCGCCGTGTTCTTATACCACGGGGCTCGATTTGCTGCCGGCACGGGCGACGCCGTGCGCAGATAGGAAGGTACCGCATCGTTTGCCATCATCAGGTCCTTTCATCTCGTAATCTGCGGTGAAGCCGTCCTGGCCCGCCGAGTCGCTCCATCCGCCCAACCTTTCATGTCATTCCTGCCAACAGCAAACCGTTCCTTACAAACAAAGTCAAGGATGACTGCAATGGAATTCCTGTCCGCACGAAAAAGAGTCCCTTGCTCGCTCCCGGGCTAATCCGATCCACCATCGGGCATCGGCCCCCTGCGCAGCGTCTTTTTCCCAGACGCACGGAACCGGGGAAGCCGAGAGCCGTCCTTGCGACCCCTTGGGGCGGACGCTAGCATAAGGGGCCAAAGTCAGTGAGAACCGGCATCGAACAGCGCAAAAGGATTGAGGGGGAACCGTGTCTGAAGCAGCAAACGAACTGTCGATCGACCAGTTGAAAGAAAAGGCGAAGGTCCTTCGACGGCACATCGTCCGCATGACGACCGAAGCCGGAAGCGGCCATCCGTCCAGCAGCCTTTCGGCCGTGGAAGTGGTCACGGCCTTGTTCTTCGGCGGTCTGATGCGGCATGACCCCAACAACCCGACATGGCCGGATCGTGACCGCTTCATCCTCAGCAAAGGCCACGCCGTGCCTGTGCTTTACGCCGCGCTGGCCGAAGCGGGCTATTTCCCGGTCGATGACCTGATGACGCTTCGGAAATTGGGCAGTCCGCTGGAAGGCCACCCAAACATGACGCGGCTCCCGGGCATCGAAGCGTCCACCGGGTCCCTCGGACAAGGTCTGTCCATCGGAATCGGCCATGCCTTGGCGTGTCGGCTGGACGGCCGCGATGCCCGCGTCTTCGTGATGATCGGCGATGGCGAGATGGATGAGGGCCAGGTCTGGGAAGCTTTTGCTGCGGCCCACAAATATCAACTCGGCAACCTCACGGCCGTGATTGATCAAAACGGTTTCCAGCAGACGGGCGCGACCAAGGACGTGCTGGACCTGACGCCGCTGGAAAACAAGATCGAAGCTTTTGGCTGGCACGTCCAAAGCGTCGACGGGAATGATCTGGAAGTGGTGCTGGAGGCGCTGCGGACGGCTCGGTCCATCACCGATCGGCCGACCGCCATCGTCTGTCGGACACGCAAAGGGGCCGGCACGGTGCTCGAAGAACAGGGCGACGTGAATTTTCATGGCAAGCCGTTGCCGCCCGACGCGGCCGAAAAAGCGCTCAGTCTACTCGTGTGAGACACCTCGACGACTGAGCGAAGCGAGCGGGGCGTCGCTTCGAATCGGGGTGATTTCCCAATGAGGCAAGCGCGGCGTCTGCCGACCAGAGACACGATCAACGACACAACCAACCGCGCAATCAGCAACGGGATGAGAGCCAAGCTGCGGAGAGAGAAGGAACGATGAAGATCGGACAAGTCAGCGGTTTGAAACTCGGAAAGGCCACGCGGGACGCTTTCGGAGCGGCTTTGGTGGAGCTGGGCGAGCAGTTTCCCGAAGTCGTCGTGGTGGATGGGGACGTAGGCAATTCGACGCGGACGGAAAAGTTCGCCAAGAAGTTCCCGGACCGGGCTTTCAATGTGGGCATCGCCGAGAGCAACATGGTCAGCATCGCCGGCGGACTGGCTGCCTGCGGCAAGACGCCCGTTGTCGCCAGCTTCGCTTGTTTTCTGCTGTGCAACGCTTATGACCAGATTCGCATGTCGGTGGCTTTTCCGCGTTTGAACGTCAAGTTGGTCGGATCCCATGCGGGGATTTCGATCGGCGAGGACGGTCCCTCGCAGATGGGCATCGAAGACGTCGCGCTCGCCTGTTCCTTCCCCGGTATGACTGTGATGGTTCCGGCGGACGCGGCTGCGACGGCCAAAGCCACTGAGGCCATGTTGCGGCACCAGGGACCGACATATTTGCGGTTGGGACGAGCGGCCGTCCCGGAAATCTATCCGAACGGCTGCGACTTCCAGATCGGCAAAGCCATTCAGCTCCGCGACGGCAGCGATGCGACGATCATTGCCAACGGGCTCATGGTGGCCGTAGCCCTGGACGCCGCCAAGCTGTTGGCCGATCAAGGGATTCAGGTGCGGGTCTTGGACATGCACACGGTCAAGCCCATCGACCGGGACGCGATCGCGAAGGCCGCTCGCGAGACCGGGGCAATCGTCGTCGCCGAAGAGCACGCTCCGTATGGAGGACTGGGCTCGGTCGTGGCGACAACGGTGACGCAGACGGTGCCCGTGCCCGTCGAGCTGGTTAACATTGGCGACCGGTACGCGGAAAGCGGCGACCCGGATGGGCTGTTGGAGAAGTACGGCTTGTCGGCCGAAGCGATTGTCAGAGCGGTCCAGAACGTACGACAGACCTAACCTCGGACCTGCGTCGGACGAGACGGGGGAGACTCGGCCGGGGGCGAACGGACCGAGGGACTCACCAAAGATCAAGACAATCCCGTGGTCCATTACAGATGCTTTCGGAATGCGGATCCGCCGGAGCTCGTCCGGCTTTGGCACCAGTGCGAACTGGGACGAGGGGCCGCCACCGGCTTTTCTTGCGACGCCTTGGATTTGCTGGTACTTTCGCAGCCCTATTTTGATCCGCGCGGTCTGATCCTGGCATGGGAAGAGGATCGCGCAGTCGGCTTCGTCCACGCCGGCTTTGCGTGCAACACCGACCAAACCGGCCTGTGCTACGAGACCGGTGTCATCCAGGCGGTGATGGTTCATCCGGAGCATCGGCGTCGGGGCATTGGGCATGAGCTGATGCTTCAAGCGGAAGCGTACCTGAAGTCGGCCGGTGCCAAACGGATTCTGGCGGGCCCGGCTCCGCCCGGCGATGCTTTCTACGTGGGTCTTTACGGCGGCCCGACGCCATGTGGTTTCCTGCAATCGGACGCGGCGGCGGAGCCGTTTCTCATGTCGATTGGCTACGAACCAGTTCAGCGAACCGGCGTTTGGCAACTGGACCTTTCAAAACATCGCGACCCGGTGAGCTACCGGTTGAGCCTAATCCGACGCGGCACCCGATTGGTCGTTCAGGACGCTCCGGAGAAAGCGACTTGGTGGTGGTTCACGCGTCTGGGCCGGTTGGACACGCTTCACTTCCGACTGTTGCCGAAAACGGGCGAAACCGCTCTGGCCGAAGTGACGGTGATCGGCTTGGAGCTTTATGTCCAGAAATGGCAGGAGCGGGCTATTGGGATCGCTGATGTGTACGTGCCCGAGTCGGAACGGAAGAAAGGTTACGCCCAAGCATTGCTCGTGGAAGTTTTGCGTCGCATTCGGGACGAGTACGTGACTTTGGTCGAAGCTCACGCGCCAGAGTCAAACGCGCCGGCGATGGGCTTGTTGCAATCCCTCGGCTTCACTCAGGTTGACATGGGCGTGGTCTATCGCAAAGTAAGCCCATGAGGGAAAAGGCCTCGGGCGGCTCGCGCCGGTGAGCCGGAAACCGTCCGTCTCCTAGGGACCTGACGGCACCGGCGAGCCTCCCAGTCTGAAGAAGACGAAGCCCCGTTTTGGGATGGCCGTCCGGCCGGATGACAAGGCCGGACATCGGTGTCGATCGGTTTTGCTTTCCGCCCAGCCCACCCAAAAGTGCGTCCAGGCGTCAAGCCGGCGCCGCTTTTCGACGACGGCGTCTCCAAAACCAAATACCAGCAGTCAACGCAACAAAGAGACCGCCGACAGGCGCCAACATCTGTCCCCAAGCCGTCGCCAACAGGATTTTGTGAACCAAGTCGTTGTGCTGGTCCCGGCGCACGGGCACCTGGCCGGTTGCTTCCGCGATGTGATGCAAGAAGCTGACAGCGAGCGACTGATCGGGAATTTCCTGATGACAAGCCAGGCAGATGCCTCGGCGGTCCATGTGCTGGCGCTCGTGGTCGTTTA
>JAADHY010000041.1:3295-7735 GCA_013151585.1 Planctomycetota bacterium | reverse complement strand
CAACGCGTTCCGGCCGTGGGGGCAGGGGATCAAGCGGACCTTGCCGGTACCGCGCCGCCTCCGTCTGAGCCGCTGTCAGCTTCGGGGGCAGGGGCGAAGCCATGACGAGCAGGCAGCGTCATTCCGTCGACATGGCCGAGGTGGTGGAGGGAGCGAACCTTCGCACCACATTCCGGCCAGCTCGCGCTCGATCCCAAAAGGACGCTGGTCAAGGAAGCTCCTTCGCGCCTTTTCTCACGTTGGTAGTTTTCGGCGTCGTTGCGGTCGTGGTCGCGGTCCGTCTGCCAGCCCAAAACCGAGACGCTCTGTCGCGGCAGAGCGATACCGCGGCCCGCACCGTCCCGCCCGCCGAGCGGACCGGGCCGGCAGCCGCAGGCTCTTCTCAACGTCCGGCGAACTTCTGGCAGCAACAAACGCCGCCATCCGTGCCGGTCATTCGCGAGAAAACGGTTCCGGCGGACCGACCGGATGACTGGCCGGACGGCCGATGGATCCCTGTTCCTCGGAAAGAGTATCAATCCTTAACGGCGGGTTTGCGGCCCCGAACAAGCAGCCCTCGCGAGGTCTGGATTGAGCGAGCGGAGTACTCGGCTGAGTTTGATCCGACGACAGGTCAACTTCGAGATGGGCAATTGCTGTTTCGTTTCGGTGGTCAGACGCACTCAGCCGGGCTCGTCTCATTGGAACCTCTCGATCTGTTGATCACGCAGCTTCGGTGGTCCCATGCGGAAGCGGTGTGGGGAACGGCACCGGATGGAAAAACAAAACTGTTGCTGGACTCTGCCCAGAGACAGCTACTCGGCCGTTGGCAAGCCCCGGGCCGACGCGTGCTGGACCGAACGGAGTTCGATCTCCATCTGGCTCCGGCCGTGATCTCGACGCTCATCCTTCGCGTCCCTGACGGCTACATCGTCACATGTTCTCCTGGCGTACTGATTCCGCCCTCTGCAGAAGCTCCAACTCATTCCAAAGCGTTACAACGCCCTGATTCCTCAGCCAAACCCGGGGCCGTTGGCAAGCCCCCGTCGAAGGCACTCGGTGCTAAGCCGAAGACAAACAGGTCGGAGTCGTCGCCCGGTTCGAAGAACGGTGTAGCAAAGGGCGCACCAGCGAAGGGCGAGCCGCGAAACAAGCCTCCAGCAAAGAATCCACCGGTCAGAAAGTCACCCGCGAAGAAACCAGGGCCGAACCCTTCACCCGCGGTGAAGCCCTCACCGCCAGAAACGTCGGCAAAAAAGTCGGCCCCGAAGGACGCGCCGGCCAAGGAACCCAAATCAAAGGATTTGGTGTCGGAAAGGTCACCAAAGAAAGACTCGCCGACGGAGGCATCGCCGGCGAAAGGCGCCTCCGCGAAGAAAAACCCCGTGGAAGGGCCATCGAAAGGCAAGCCGCAGGCGGTGAAACCAGCAGCGGAGAAATCGGTGCGTCCACCGAGCCCTGCGAAGAAGCCACCAGCGAAGGTGTCGGCCAAAGCGTTCAAGACGCCTTCATCCAAAGTGCCTTCATCCAAAGAAACCAAAGCGCTCTCAGCTCAGAACTCCCCAGCCGCAGACTCGGCGGCCACCGCGTCCAAAACCAAGGTGACGTCGGGGCACCGGGCGGTACTGCGGACGTGGCGCATCGAACTTGGGAGCCAGACGGCGTGTCGAGTCGCGATCGAAAAAGTCGAGGCGCCGCGCCGTTCGCCTAATGCTCTACGAACAAACGACAGCTTTCATGATTCGTCAAGCCGAGGTGGAAGCTGAGTCAACGTTCAAGGTCGACACGATTGGCGAGCCGACGAGCCGATTGGTGTTTTCTGTTTCGAAATCGTTGGAGATTGCTTCGGTCAGTTATGATGGCGACTTGCAACTGAGCTGGAGTGATCAGCCGGCTCGGTCGGATCGACGGCGTTTGATCGAAGTGGCTCTTCCTCGGAACAAGGTGGGACGCCGTCACACGGTTCGTGTGCGCGGATTCGTCCTTTCGGCTCCTCGGGGGGGCTTTGCCTTGCCTCAGCTCGTCTTGCAAGGGGCCACATTGAAGTCGGGACGTGTGACCATCGCGGTGGAATCGCCGTTGATCCTGCGATCGTTTCGGGGCCAAGGGATCCGGCAAACGCAGCCGATTTGGGAAAGTGAGTCAGCTCAGCACTTGGTTCTCAACCAGTTCGTCCCAAACGCATCGATTCTGGTGAACGTGGGGGTCCCTCGGACCGACCTTCGCGCCACCGCGTTGACGCACGTCACATTGGGCCCGCAACGTTGGCAACTGTCGGCCGAGGTGGAATGGACTTGCAAGAGCGGTGTGGTTTTTTCGGCAGAGTGTCAACTTCCTCCCGAATGGGAAATCACTGATGTTCGAATGCGGCAGAACTTGCTGGGCAACGATTTGGTGAATTGGTCGATCCGGGCGGGGGGGGAGGCTCCGATACTGCACTTGCAGTTTCGTGATGCCCTGAGTCCGGGAGCGGCCAAGGGAGTGGTGATTCTGGCCAAGCGGCTTTCGGCTGCGCCGAACATTCCCGTTCATCTGCCGGCTGTGATTCCGCTCGGATGTGACGAATTCGACTCGGCGATCGTGTTGACTTACGACCCGGATCACGCCCCGGCCATCAGTTCGGAGACCGACTTCGAGACGACCGATCTCGATTCACTCGCTCTGAAATGGAAAGGCCGCGAGGTCTGGAAGCAGATCGAGTCCGCCCAGGGGATGCGCCAGATCGTGCTGCGAGCGCTTGGACCGATCAACGTCGGAGTCTTTACGATCACCGGTGAAGTTTTCGGCCGGCCGGCTGTAAGTAGCAGCGAAACGGGCGGAATCGCGGGGAGGTCGACGGACGCGGGCAAGTCTCCGGATTTCTCACGCCGGCAAAAGGTGTCGACATTCGAAGATTCCCGAACGGGGCCTCCGTCTTCGGTAAGGGATGAGGGCCAAGCCGGCTCCGCCTCCGAGGGCCAGTCGACGTCCCAAGCCAGCCCACAAGCACGATTGGTCCGTATTGCCATCACATCGCGATTCCCTGTCGCCGAGAGGGGACAGGCTCAGCACGAGGCTGTAGTCCGCCTGGTGAATTGGAGGGAAGGGCAGGGCGTGTCTTTTCGGCTGGCTCCGTTTTCAAAACTGATCGGTGTGATGGCCAACGGTCAGCCTGTTTCGACTGGACGCGACGGGGAAACGTACTTCGTTCCGCCACTGCGAGCCGGCGTGCTGCGCACTTTGACGATTCGGTACACGACAACCACTCAGAGTCGGCTGCTGCAAACGCGTTTCTTAGTCGACGTGCCGCGATTGGAAGAGCAAGTTGTCGAGGTGAGTTGGCGAGCCGTATTGTCGCGGCAGTTCGAGCTGGGACGCCTTCCTGCCAGCCTATGTCCGCGCACGCGGCACCGGCCGACGCCCTGGACCGTTCGCTTTTTCGGGCCGATGGGTCGCCCCACCGGTTCCGCGGTCTTCAACCCGGCGAGCTGGACTTCGTGGAAGCAGCTTGTGTCCGAAGCCCTGGGTTTGTCGGCGAGGTCCGTTTGGTCCGCCGCTGAGGCGGCTGATAGGGCGATGTCGGCCTCGGGGAATTTGCCCGTTCGGACCGACACCTCTTCAAACATTCGTGAGTACCACGCCACGGCTCCGTTCGCGATCGAGTGGTTCGAGGCGACGTGCTGGCACACCTCGCGTTTGCGGGCACTGGCGTGGGCGGTGTTCTGGCTTTGTCTCGGCTTAGGCGTGGGACTGCGACGGTTGCGCTGGAAGAGGGCTGGCGTCTGGCTAGCGTCCTTCGGCGTCGCGGGCGCGACGGCCGGGGCCTGCGTGTTGCCCAGCCCGATCGTCGAGCTGGCGGGGGCTTCTCTTGCGGGAATTCTGTTGGCCGTGTTCACGCCGGATGCGTGGTTGCGATGCCGAGTCCGAGAAAAGAGCACGCCGTCGGGCGGAACGACCACGGTACCGCTCCGGGCCCTCCCCGCCGGGCTATTCTTGGTGATCGCGATTTTGCTGTCGCGCGCCTTGGCTGGCGAAGCGCAGCGGTCCTCGGTGGGAACCGGAGCTCCCAGGGCACGCCCGGCCACGAAAGCGCCGGCCGGCACCGCGCCGTCGACCAACGGGACTGTTTCGGCAGTCCCAACGGCCGACGACTCGCTCGCCCCGAACGTGCTTGTGCCTGTCCGCGAACGATTGACCGAGCCGTCCGCTTTGGTCTATGTCGATGCGGAGCTTTATCAACAACTCGTCCGGGCGGCGAAAGGTCGGGAGCATCCGTCGGCCTATCTGCTGGCGGGTGCGGACTATCGCGCGGAGGTTGATTCCAGCGGATTCGTTACGCTGCGGGCCCGAGTCGAGGTCCGGATCGCGCGGAGCGATGAGCCGGTGGAAGTCTATCTCCCACTGACGGGTGTGAATTTAGGAGCGGAGACGCCGTGCCGCGTCAATGGGCGTCCGTGCCTAGTCGCGCCTGCACATGACCGA
>JAADHY010000041.1:1934-3268 GCA_013151585.1 Planctomycetota bacterium | reverse complement strand
GGAGGAGAAATCGGCTGAGACGGCTCGCAGCAAGCCGGCCGATCGGACACCGGCGCCAATCCAAGCTTTCCGACAAGTCACGTTGGAATTGGTCATGTATCCCCCGGTGCGGCGCTCCGGCCCGGCTCATTCCTTTGCCATCGGCCTTCCGAGCGTGCCGGTGTCTTCTTTCGAGATCACTTTCAGGAAGACTGTGGGCGAAGTGGAACTCCGGGCGGGCGAACGGACCGCTCGATTTCGCGGTGTCGCCCGAGCTGCTCTCCCTTTGGGCAAAGTGCAGCACTTGTCGGTGACGTGGGAGCCACAAAAAGACAGTTCGTCGGTGAAAACGCGGTCGCTCGAAGCGGACACAGCGTGTGTGGTCGAGGTGCAGCACACGCTGCTGCGCTATCATTACCGAGTGACATACCATCCCGACCAGGCCGAAGTAACCGAGGTCGTATGGCGGATGCCAGCGGGGACGGTGATCCGACCTCAGGACGTTGCCGCTGACGACGTGCTCGGGGTGCGGTTGCGGAGCACGTCCGGCTCGTTGGAACTCCACGTCGTCTTCGCCCATCCGAAGACGGAGGATTTTTCGGTTGAGGCGAGTTGGGTGGCTCCGGTTCCTGTTCCCGGAGGCAAGATCGACTTGCCGTTGGCCGTTCTTCCGGTCGGCGTCCGTGACGGCGCGACGCAGCGGGTCGCTTTGATCCCGCCGACAGGCTTCCACTTGGAACAGCGAAAGGCCGCCTCGACGCCTACCAACGCGATTTCTACCGACGCGTTTCGGCAGGCTTGGGGCGGACTACTGAGCGCGCGGAACATGGAGCTGGCGTATCAGGTTCAAGCTCCCACGGTACTGCCGATTTCGTTGGTGCCGCGGCAGGCGGAGCAGACGGTCCGGGCGGATCAAGTGCTGCACGTGCATCGCGGCCGGATCGAGTGGTCGCTCCACGCAGAGATCGAAACGAAACAGGCACCGGCCTTCCAATACGTCCTTCGGGTGGATCCGCGACTGCGGATCGAGTCTGTCTCGGTGAAGCAAGAAGACGCCGAACGGCTGGCTCATTGGGCCGTGACCGCGCGAAACCGCCTTGTGCTTTTCCTGAAAGACGCCACCAGTGATGTGCAGTACGTCACGCTGAAAGGACACTTGCCGGTCAGTCGCGGGATCGCTGTGCCGGTTCCTGTCGTGCAGTTCGAAAACGCCAAACATCTTCCGGGGACTTTGCGCGTTTACCGGGATCCGGACGTGGCTTTGGCCTGGGAAGGGAAGAAACCCACACGGGCGGGCGAAGAACAACCGGCGGCGCAGCCGGCCGGCGCCGAGTTGTTCGAGGGACGCTTTGTCT
>JAADHY010000041.1:0-1861 GCA_013151585.1 Planctomycetota bacterium | reverse complement strand
TCTTGGGACCGGCTGCAGACGGCCGTTGGCTTTTCACCGGCGTCCTGCGCTGTCGGACGGGCGGGGCCCCGATGCGACGCCTGCGAATCCTGGTTCCACCAGCGTTCGCGGACGACTGGGAACTAAAACCGCAGGTCGAGCAGGGAGTACAGACGAAAATCACCAAACGTCAAGACGGGGCAGCCGAGGTGATCATCACTGTTTCGTCGCAGGCACGCAGGCTGCGTGAGCTGATTGTCACACTGACGGGACGCCTCCAGCCACCGACAAAAGGCGATTGGACGCTGCCTCCACTGCGGGTGGCTGGAGCGATCGCCGGCGATCGGTATCTGGTGGTCTTTGGAAGCGAGCGACCTGCAACGTCCCATCGATCGCGCAAAAAGAAACCGGGCAATCCGGCGGAGATCGCCGGCTCCCAAACGTCCGACTCCCAGGCTTCGCGGTCGACTGAACCAGAACCGGCCCTTCTGTGGCGGCCGCTTCCTGAGTCGGCGCGAACAGTTCCGATCGAGGCTGTACCGGCTTGGTCGCGAGACGCCATTGCTGTCAGTCTGGAGCCGAAACGCGCCCGTGCTTTCCGCTCTGAGTGTGAAACTTGGACACTGACACGGACCGAACCCATCGACCTGACAGCTCGTCCCCACGTGGTGCTCAGCGACACGCAGCTCTGGCTGCAAGCGGACGGCAGCTATTATGGCCGAACTCGGTTGCTGATGCTTGGGGGCAGTCGGGAACTGGACATCGATCTCCCGATCGGAATCTCTGCAGTGGCCGTCGTAGTGGACGACGCGGCCGTGCCCGTGGAACCATCCGGACGAATCACCATTGGGTTGGTTCCCGCCAAGATCACGCACATCGTGGACCTGTTTTGGGCTCACCCGGGCGGTTTGCCAACGCGCTGGCCACGGGTTTCGGTGCAATTGCCTCGAGCAGCCAACGTTCCGACGGATCGGCATGTGCTGGCTGTGGTCTCGACGGCAACGGCCCGCCCGCTGCGACCGCGCTTCGCAAGTTTCGGAAAAAGTGAGCGACGAGCCGCCGCTTTGGAAAAATGTCAAGGATTACGCGAATACCTGGAAGCGGAATTGGCGGTGGCCGAAACGCCGCCGAACCGGATTCTCTGGCAAGAGCTGAACGATATCCTTCTCCGGCTTCGACGAGAGTTGCGGACAGCGACGAGCGATGGCGGCCAGTCGGAAATCGCCGACCAAGTCGCGGAACTGGTTCGGTGGACCGAGAGCAGCCGCGATCGAGTGGTGTCGCGCTGGAAGACGAAGACCGAAGAGGCGATGCCGGCCACTGCGGCATCGCCCGAACTGCCGCTGGTCGAGCCACCTCTCGGCGACTCGTGCCTTCTAACGCACATCGATCCGCATCAGCGACCCACGGCCATCTCACTTTGGCTGATTCCACAGACGGTGCTGACCATCGGAGGCGCGGCGGCCATTTTCGCGGTCACACTTAGCATACTCTACGGTTTGGCGCGATTCCGTTTGTTGTTGCGGGTGAGTGCGTCTGTGTCATTGTCGTTGCTGGTGATCGGCGGAATCTGGTGGGCTTGCCTGGTCGCAAGCCCCGTCGGGTTTGCTCTGGTTGTTGCCTCTGGAATGATTGCGGTAATAGGACGCCGCGTGAGGCTCGAGAAGACGGTCGGCCGCCAAGCCTCCTTGGGGTAAGAGTGCCGATTCAACACACCTGCAACGGCCCCCGCCGCCGTGTTTCGTCATCGTCTCGCTGGAGCCACGTATCGGCTGAGAACGGTTTCGACTTCCTGACGCGCCGCCCCAACTTAAGTTCCCCGGTTGACGGCGAGATTTGGTCGATTCTGAAAATTCTTTGGACTTGTTTTTGACGTAAGTCA
>JAADHY010000280.1 GCA_013151585.1 Planctomycetota bacterium | reverse complement strand
TTAGCGCGGACGGCGGCCAATCGTGGTCACCGATCCAGTTCGATCGGACACTGATCGAGCCGATCTGCCAAGCCAGCTTCCTGCGGTATCGCTTCCCAGAGCACGGCCGTGATGGCATCGTGCTTTTCTCCAACCCGGCGTCCCGAACGACTCGCCACCGCCTCACTGTCCGGCTCAGCCGTGACGAAGGGAAAACCTGGCCAGTCGCCAAGCTTTTGCACGCCGGACCGGCCGCCTATTCGTGCCTGACCGTTCTGCCGGACGGTACGATCGGCTGCCTCTTTGAAGCGGGCGAAAAGCATGCCTACGAAACGATCGTGTTCGCGCGTTTCCCGCTGAGCTGGCTGACGAATCCGTAGCGACGACCAGCCCGCATACTGTCCCGTCCAACGCCGAGGCTACTCTTCCAATACGAGCAGCTCGACCTTCCGGAACTCGATCGGGTGGCTCTCGGACTGAAGCGAAATCGTGCCGCCGGTGAGCATCTTTGGAGCACCCGCCGCGAGCAGCTTTCGGGCGTCCGGATCACGGTCGTCCAATTGCGGCTGGGAATACTCCAGCACCGTCTCGCCGTTCACTTTGTGCCGGATCAGCCGATGGCCCCGGACTTCGACTTCGACCGTCACCCATTGATCGCCGTGGTAGGTCTTCGAGCGGGAGCTGATGCAGTGGCGTTTGACTAGTTTGCCGTCCATCACGACGTGTGTGCCCGGCGTGCAGAGGTTCGCCGTCGGTCGCTCCCCCCGGCCGCCTCCACCTAACAACTGGACCTCGATCGAGACGGGAAAGTTTTGGTCTTTCCCCATCGTCTCCGGTGCTTGCCCATGGATCATGATCCCGCTATTCCGAAAAGCCCAACGCGGCCCATCCGGAAGCTGTTCACCCACGAAGCGGTACTCGACCCGCAAGATGTAATGCGAAAATGGCTTCTTGTAGAACAAATGGCCGAATCGGCCGTTGAAGCGGTCGTACTGGTCGTACACAACTTTCAGCACACCGTTTTCGACGCGAAAGGTGTTGCCGAAGTTTTCGCCCAGCGCGTAGCCCTTGATTTTGGGCGTCCAGCCATCAAGGTTCGTGCCGTTGAAAAGTGGTATCCACTGGCCTTTTTGAGCAGCATCTTCAGCCAATGCGACGGCCGGTGTCAGCGCCACCGCGAACATCATTACCGCAACACTTCGGCTCAGAGACCTCTTGGACATAGCTCGTCGTCTCCCGGTCGTTTTTCCTGCTTTCGCGTCCATGTTACTGAAAGGTACCCATTCTGTAGGTTAAGAAGCGGCATCCCCTGTGGCCGATGCTGCCAGCACCGACTCGTCAAGAAACCGCCATGAAGCTTTCGGCAGAAACCACCGGCCTCTGCGACCACCAAAGGACGGCCGTTACCGATCGGCACCCTTTCTTCCAAACCGTGAACGGTCACAGGGAAAGCGTTCCCATTCTGGCGGTTCCCGCAACGGCTGTAAACCACGGCCTGATCGGCGTTCACTTTTTCGGCGGCTGACTTGCCAAGCTGTTGAGTCGATCCGTATAGTGACGACGATCACACCGACTCGACCTCCGCGTTTCGGCGACATGTCGGTTGCGGAACATGTCCAAAGACGTATCCTTTCTCTTGAACCTTCCGAGACAACAAGGAGTTTAGCCAATGAGATTTCGCACAAGCGGTTTGATGGTGGCCGTGTTCATTCTCGGGCTTCTAGCCAATGCCAGCGCTGCTCAGAAAGCTCAGAAGAAAAACAAGCCGAAGGGTCCCCCAAAGCCGCCGCTGGGGCTGCCCGCCATCGAATGGCCGAAAGACAATCCGTACTCGCCTGCCAAAGCGCAGCTCGGTCGGTTGCTCTATTTCGATACTCGCCTTTCCTCCGACGATACGGTCTCCTGCGCGACCTGCCATGATCCGTCGATGGCTTTCACAGACAATGCTCCTGTCTCCACCGGGATCGGCGGTCAGAAGGGCGGCCGCAGCGCGCCGACCGTCATCAACCGGGCCTACAGCACGCTGCAGTTTTGGGACGGTCGAGCTGCGTCGCTGGAAGAGCAAGCCATCGGCCCGATCGCCAACCCCGTCGAGATGACAAACATCAAGGATCCGGACAAAGCCCACGCAGCCATTGTCGCCAAGCTAAAGAAGATTCCGGGCTACGTCCGGAGGTTCAAGCGGGTGTTTGGGACCGCAGATTTCACGATCGAGCATGTCGGAAAGGCGATCGCCACGTTCGAGCGGACGGTGCTTTCGGGCAACTCGCCTTACGACCGTTACAAGGCCGGTGACAAGTCGGCGCTGACCGCGGCCCAGATTCGCGGCCTGAAGCTGTTTGAGGGCAAGGCGAAGTGCGCCGAATGTCACTCCGGGTTCAATTTCACGGATGAATCGTTTGTGAATATCGGCATCGGGATGGATAAGCCCAATCCTGACCTTGGACGATACGTGGTGACCAAAGAGGAAGAAGATAAGGGCGCCTTCAAAGTCCCGACGCTGCGTGAAATCGAGCACACCGCTCCGTACATGCATGACGGCAGCTTGAAAACCCTGGAGGAAGTGATCGACTACTACGATCGGGGCGGCAACAAGAACCCACACCTGGATGAGCGGATCACGCCGCTCAACTTGACCGAGCAGGAAAAGAAAGACTTGGTTGAGTTCATGAAGGCGCTGAGCGGCGAGGGATGGCAGCACATCAAGGCTCCGAAGAAGTTCCCGAAATAGTCTTGCGGCGCCGCGTGGCCGAGCCGCGCGGCGCCACTTTGGTTCAGGTAAACGAACTGAGCAGGAAGCGATGTCTCGTCCGAGGATTGCGACGGTTTTGAGTTCCGGCGAGCCGGGAGAGCGGATCGAGATTCGCGGCTGGGTGCGAACTCGTCGCGATTCGAAGCAGGGTTTCTCTTTCGTCGAAGTCAACGACGGAAGCTGCCTGAAAAACCTGCAGGTCGTCGTCGATTCGGGGATTCCGGATTACGCGACCACGATCAAGAAAGTCACTACCGGAGCGAGCGTTGCGGTCTGGGGCGAGCTGAAGGAATCGCCCGGAAAAGGCCAACGCATCGAATTGCACGCCGAGCGGCTGGAAGTCATCGGCCCGGCCGATGCTGAGAAATATCCGCTGCAAAAGAAACGACATAGTTTCGAGTTTCTCCGTGAGATCGCTCACCTGCGCCCACGGACAAACACTTTCGGAGCGATCGCCCGAGTGCGAAACGCCCTGTGTGCGGCGATCCACGATTTCTTCCAGTCACGCAGCTTTCTATACGTCCACACCCCTATCATCACCACCAGTGACTGCGAAGGGGCCGGAGCTCTGTTCCAGGTCACGACGCTCGACCTAGCCCGGCTGGCCCACGAGCCAAGCGAAGTGGATTATTCGGAAGACTTCTTCGGAAAACCGGCTTTCCTGACGGTCAGCGGTCAGTTGGAAGCGGAAGTGTTCGCTTGTGCCGTTGGTCCCTGCTACACTTTCGGCCCCACGTTCCGGGCGGAAAAGTCTTACACGACGCGTCATCTGTCTGAATTCTGGATGGTCGAGCCGGAGATGCCGTTCTACGAGCTCGAAGATAATATGCAGTTGGCCGAAGAGTTCATCCGGACGATCATCCGCGAGGTGATCAGCCGCTGTCCCGAGGATATGGAGTTTTTCAACCTGAGAATCGACAATACGGTTTTGCAAACGCTGCAGAACATCGTCGAACACGATTTCATCCGGCTGTCTTACACCGAGGCGGTCGAAATTCTGTCAAAGAGCGGCCGTGAGTTCGAGTTTCCGGTCCAGTGGGGCCGCGATCTGCAGTCGGAGCATGAGCGGTACTTGACCGAGGAGCATTTCAAGCAGCCCGTCATTCTTTACGACTACCCGCGCACGATCAAACCGTTTTACATGCGGGTCAACGATGACGGCCAAACTGTCCGCGCCATGGACGTGCTGGTGCCGCGCGTCGGCGAAATCATCGGCGGCAGCCAGCGTGAGGAACGTTACGACGTGCTGGTCGAACGCATGAAGGAGTGCGGCCTGAATCCCGACGACTACTGGTGGTATTTGGACCTGCGTCGTTTCGGCAGCGTTCCTCATTCCGGCTTCGGTCTGGGCCTGGAGCGAACGGTACAGCTCATCACCGGAATGCAAAACATCCGCGACTGCATCCCCTTCCCGCGCACTCCGAAA
>JAADHY010000177.1 GCA_013151585.1 Planctomycetota bacterium | reverse complement strand
AAGTTCGGCTATCCGATTCCCTACCGCTGTTTCTACTCGCGGAACGTGTCCAATCTGTTCATGGCCGGCCGGTGCATCAGTGTGACGCACGAGGCCCTCGGGTCCGTGCGGGTCATGAAAACCTGCGGGATGATGGGCGAGGTGGTCGGCAAGGCGGCCTCCTTATGCGTTTATTTCAATTGCACCCCGCGAGACATCTACGAGAAATACCTGGACGAGCTCTTCAGCCTATTGCGGCTGCCGGGCAAGGCGCGGCGCGAGACGGTCGATGCCGAAATCGTGATTCCGAAAGACGTCCCGCCCGAAGCGCCGCCTCACGGGCCGCCGACCGGCATCGATCCGAAGTCGCTTTCCGGAATCGTGATCGACGACGTCGACGCGCTCGGGTCCGGCCGCTGGACCGAAGGCAGCGGATTGAAAGGCTACATCGGCTACGGTTACCAGTACGCCCCGCCCAATTCCGGAGCGAAGTTGCGGTTTGCATTCAAAGTGCCGCGAGCGGGCCGTTATGAAATCCGGCTGGCTTATCGGGCTCACCCGAACCGCGGAACTCAAGTGCCCGTGACGATCTTCGTTGGCGACGTCGAGAAAAAGAGCGTCCGCGTCAACATGAGGCAGGCCCCGCCGCTGCCGAAGGGATTCCTTTCGTTGGGGGTGTTTTCCTTTGACGCCGGCCAGGAAGGAATGGTCCTGGTCAGCACGGAAAACGCCGGCGGCCTGGCCTGCGCCGACGCCGTCCAGGTGCTGCCCGTTCCATGACGTTTTCGTTCGACCCCATCCATGGCGTTTTGCTCCCCATCTCGTGATGCCCGTCGCCTGAACCGATCGTCTGGAACGGACCGACGGTGGCAGCGGGCGGCGTTGCAGATTGCGCGCCTGGCGTTGCTGGCGGTCATCGTGTGGCTGATCCGCGATCAGCACCAATGGTACCGTGCTCAAGAACGCGGACGTGAGGGGCCGGTCCTCCGCATCGAACAGGTGCGGCCGTTTTATCCGGCAGCCGAGCGGCTGGGCCCATGGGACCCGCAAACCGGCGGTCGGGCCGTGTTGGACGATCGCGGCGAACTACTCGGCTACGCGGTGCAAACTTCGCCGGATTGCGACCGCATCATCGGATACTGCGGCCCGACCAATACGCTGATTGCCTTGGATCGGCAAGAGCGGATTATCGGCATTGCGATCCTGGACAGCGAAGACACACCCGAGCATGTTGCAGCCGTGCGGCGTGACGAACGGTTCTTGCGCTACTTCGCTGGCTACCGCCCGAAAGAACTCCGCGCGATGCCGCGCCCGGACGCGGTCTCGGGCGCCACGCTCACCAGCATGGCCGTCGCCGAGAGCGTCGTCCGCCGGCTGGCGGGAGTGCGGCCTTCGTTTCGATTTCCGGATCCGATCCAAGTGGAGGAGGTCCGTCGGTTTCTGCCGAAGGCCGCCCGTTTGGTTCGCGACCGCCGTCATCCGCGTCTGCTGCGCGTGTTGGATGCGGAAGGTCGCTGGATCGGGCTGGCCGCTCGCACCGCGCCGACCACCGACGATTTGATCGGGTACCAGGGCCCGATCGACACGCTACTGGTCTTGGACACCGAGGCGCGGATCGTCGGTATTGCTTTGCGCAAAACTTACGAAACGGAAAAGTACGTTCGATACGTCGTCGAAGATGAGTACTTCATGACCTTCTTCAACGGCCGGACGCTGGCCCAGCTCGCGCGGCTGGACCCGAAGCCGAAATGGAAGGCGCCTCCGGCGCGACCATGACCAGTATGACCGTGGCCGAGGGCCTCGTCCGCGTCGCGCAGGAACTCCAGCGCCAGCTCGGCCACCCGGCCCGCGGTCTGCTGAGCAAGACGGCCGGCGTGGTCGTCCGCTTGCGCGACCTGGGCACCGTGTTCGTACTCGTGTTGGCCAGCGTGATTGGCCTGACGCGTTTGCGTGGCAACCGGTGGCTGCGGCTGGCTTTCCAGATGGTCTTGATCGGCTACCTGGGTCTCATCAACGGGGACCTTCTGTCGCAAGAGCTGCTGGTCGGTTGGGCTCGCAGCGGACTTCCCTGGCGGACGGCGCCGGCTCTGGTCCTGCTGACCGCGGCGGCGTTGATCGTGCCGATCGTTTCGCGTCGGCAGCTTTATTGCCACTACTTGTGTCCTCACGGAGCGGCCCAGGAACTCATCAGCCATCGCAGCCGCTGGCATTGGCGTCTGCCGAGCCGGTTGTCGCGCACCGTGCGGCTGTTGCCCGGACTGCTACTGACCCTTGTCGTGGGAATCGCGATCACTGAGATTGATTTCCCTTTGAGCAATTTGGAACCCTTCGAAGCGTACCGACTGGGCATCGCCGGAGCCGCGTCGGTGACAATTGCTGTCGTCGGCCTTCTGGCCTGCTTGGTGATTCCGATGGCCTACTGTCGCTTCGGCTGCCCGACCGGTGCGCTCCTGCGGTACTTGCGCCTGAACCGCAAGAGCAACCTCATTTCGCGAGGCGACTTGCTGGCGGTTCTGCTGACTGCCGTTGCCCTCACCCTGCGCTTCGTCTTCCGTTGACCGTTGACTGCTGCGGGGATCAGCCTTGCCGCTGTTTGGTCCCGTGCCTTAGACTTTGTCCGAATCGCACCGCGATCGAGAGCGATGCGGAACGAGGGACTTAGCCGTCGGAGCCCTGTGGGAGACGCAATCGGTGAGTAAAAAAGCGTGGGGAGGGCGGTTTCAAGAACCGACCGCTCCGAAAGTCGAAGCTTTTACCGAATCCATCAGCCTGGATGCCCGGCTAGCCGAAGTGGACATCCGAGGCTCGCAGGCCCACGCGCGCATGCTGGCCCAGGTCGGACTTTTGACGGCCGATGAATGTCAGCAGATCGTCGAGTGCCTTGACGAAATCGGCCGAGACATCCAGAGCGGCCGGCTGTCGTGGCGTGTCGAATTGGAAGACATCCACATGCACATCGAGGCGGCGTTGATCGAACGGCTGGGGGACGTCGGCCGCAAGCTGCACACGGCTCGCAGCCGGAACGATCAGGTGGCCACGGACCTGAAGCTTTATGTACGCGACGCGATCGACCGGCTGGACGGTCTGCTGACGGGCTTGCAGAAGGCTTTTGTCGAGCGATGCGGAATGGATTTGGACATTATTGTGCCGGCCTACACGCACTTGCAACGAGCGCAGCCGGTCGTGGCGGCCCATTATTGGCTGGCCTATTGCGAGAAGTTCGAACGTGACCGGCAGCGATTGGCCGATTGCCGTCGCCGTGTGAACGTCTGCCCGCTTGGGGCGGCAGCATTGGCCGGCACCACGTTGCCCATTGACCGCGAGCAGACCGCGCGGGAATTGGGCTTCGCCGACGTGGCTCGCAACAGCCTGGACGTTTCCAGCGATCGCGACTTCGTAGCCGAATTCGTTTTCTGTCTGGCTCTGCTCGCAACACACTTGAGCGGTTGGGCGGAGGAGTGGATTCTTTGGTCCACCACGGAATTTGGATTCTTAAAGCTGCCGGATGCCTACACGACCGGCTCGTCGATCATGCCTCAGAAGCGGAACCCGGACGTGCTTGAGCTGATCCGCGGCAAGGCGGCGCGCGTCATCGCCGCGGTGCCTCAGGTGTTGGTGCTGTTGAAAGGTCTCCCGCTCGCGTACAATCGCGACCTTCAAGAGGACAAGCCGGCGCTGTTCGACGCCTATGACACAGTCGCCGCCTGCCTGGAATTGGCGCCGGAGCTCGTGCGTGCCGCTCGGCTGCAGCCGGAGGCGATTGCCGCCCGGAGGGACGACGGGTTCCTCGACGCGACGGCTTTGATGGAATACCTGATCCGCCGCGGTGTCCCCATGCGGTCGGCCCACGAGACGGTCGGCCGGTTGGTGAAGCAATGCGAGCAGCGAGGTTGCCGGTTGCAGGATCTCTCGCTGGAAGAATTCCGGGCGGCCTGTCCCGCGGTCGACGAGAAGGTCTACGAGGTGCTCGGAGCCGAGCGGGCCGCTGCGGCGTTGGGCTCTTACGGCTCGGGCGGACGGGGGCCGGTCGAAGAACAACTGTCCTACTGGCGGCAGAAGCTGGGACTGGCGTAGATGCGCAATATCCGCTTGACGCTCGCGTACGACGGCACCCGCTATGTCGGCTGGCAGATTCAGCCCAATGGACGCTCGGTGCAAGAGGTGGTGGAGCGAGCGATTTGGAAGCTGACGGGTGAGCAGGTTCACCTGATCGCGGCCGGCCGGACCGATTCGGGCGTACACGCACTCGGCCAGGTGGCGAATTTCCAGACGAGATCGTCCATTCCGTGCGACAACATCCGCTCGGGACTGCAGAACTTCTTGCCGGACGACGTGGTCGTGCGTGAGGCCGCCGAAGTCGACGACTCGTTTCACGCCACCTACTCGGCCAAAGCGAAGCGCTACCGATACGTGATCCATAATCGCCGCGTGCCTGATCCGTTCGTCCGGCGCTACGCGTGGCATTTTCGGGCGCCGCTGGACGTAGCGGCCATGCACGCGGCAGCTCAAGTGCTGGTCGGCACTCATGACTTTCGTTCCTTTGAGTCTCAATATCCGAACAAGGCCAGCAGCGTCCGGACGGTGACCGAAGTGACTGTTGATCGATTCGAAGGTTGGCCGGTTTGGACGCAGTCGGAATCGCTGCATCGAACACCGCAGCCGACCGGCGAGTTCATTTGGCTCGATATCGTGGCCGACGGGTTCCTTTACAACATGGTGCGTGCGATTGTCGGGACTTTGGTTCATGTCGGCCGAGGTCGCTGGACTGCCGAGGACGTGCGTCGCATCCTGCGAAGCCAAGACCGGGCCCAGGCCGGCGATACCGCCCCGCCGCACGGGTTGTACCTGGTTCGCGTGGAGTACTGACGAGTGCACCGATGACCTGGGACATTGCCATCACGCTTGCTGTTTTGCTGGCCGTTGTAGTCGGCCTGTCGGTGCTGCGCGCGGGGCCGGATTTGATCCTGCTGGGCGGCCTGGCCTTGCTGCTGCTGGCGGGGGTGGTCGGGCCGATTGAAGCTTTCGCCGGCTTCGGGAACGAAGGACTGATCACCGTTGCGCTGCTGTATATCGTAGCGGAAGGATTGCGGCAAACCGGTGCGGTCAGCTTCATCAGCCAGCAGCTCCTCGGGCATCCAAAATCGGTCCTTTCGGCGCAAGCGCGTGTCGTAGCGCCCGTCGCCGTGGCCAGCGCCTTTTTGAACAACACGCCGGTGGTCGCAATGCTGCTGCCGGTCATTCACGAATGGAGCAAGAAGCACCGCATTTCCGTGTCGTATTTGCTGATGCCGCTTAGCTACGCGGCCATTCTGGGGGGGCTGTGCACGCTGATCGGCACCAGCACGACCCTGGTGGTCAACGGTCTGCTGATCGAGACGCTGCACCGCAGCCTCGGGCTGTTCGAGATCGGTGCCGTGGGCCTGCCGGCCGCCGTGTTAGGACTCGCCTACCTGCTGCTGTTTTCCCGCCGATTGCTGAAAGATCGCAAGCCGGCGATGACGTTACTACAGGACCCCCGGGAATACACCGTGGAGATGCTCGTCGAACCCCATTCCCCCCTCGTGGGGAAGACGATCGAGGACGCGGGGCTGCGTCATCTGACTGGGATGTACCTCATGGAAATCGACCGAGGCGACCACGTGCTGGCGGCCGTCTCGCCGCACGAACGCATCCAGGGCCATGACCGGCTGGTGTTTGTGGGCATTGTCGAGTCGGTGGTCGAACTGCAGCGGATTCCGGGGCTACGGCCTGCGACAGACCAGGTTTTCAAACTGAATCAGCCTCGATCAGAACGTTGTTTGATTGAAGCGGTCGTCTCGGACAGTTGCCCCATCCTCCGGCAAACGATTCGCGAGGCCAAATTCCGAACGCGTTACAACGCAGCAGTGATCGCGGTGGCCCGCAGCGGCGAGCGCATTCGGAAAAAGATCGGCGATATCGTCCTGCAACCGGGGGACACGCTGCTGCTCGAGGCTCATCCGTCGTTCCTGGAGCAGCAAAGGAACTCACGGGATTTCTTCCTGGTCAGCGCGGTTGAGGATTCAACACCGCCTCGACACGAGCGGGCATGGGTCGCGAGGACGATTCTGGCCGCGATGGTGCTGACGGTCGCCTTGGGGCTGCTGAGCATGTTGAAGGCGGCGCTGGCGGCGGCGATGTTGATGATCGCCACGCGGTGCTGCCGGGCGTCGGAGGCAAAACGGGCGGTCGATTTGACCGTTTTGCTGGTGATCGGGGCCGGGTTGGGGATAGGAAAAGCGGTCGAACTGAGCGGCGCAGCCAGCTTTTTGGCCCACCATCTGATCGCGGTTATGGGGAGTCATCCGTGGCTGGTGCTGGCGACCGTCTATGCCATCACCATGGTGCTGACGAATCTGATCACCGCGAAAGCGGCAGCCGTGCTGATCTTCCCGATCGCCATGGCCGCAGCCGAGAATTTGAGTGTCCAACTGGGAGCACCGGTCGACCCCATGCCCTTCGCCATCGCGGTGATGATGGCCGCGGCAGCCAGCTTCGCAACCCCAGTCGGATACCAGACGAATCTGATGGTTATAGGGCCCGGAGGCTATCGTGCCAGCGACTTTCTGCGATTGGGGGTGCCGCTCAGCCTGCTCATCTGGGCCGTGACGGTCTTTCTGGCTCCGATCGTTTGGCCATTTTGAGTCAGCGGCCTTTCCATGATTCCAAGCGACGGCCGTCTCAGGGCATCCCGACCGCTTGCACGAGCAGAGCCGTTTCCGGTTCGGGGCGCTGTACTTTCCCCCGGGTCGATGCCACCAGCATTTCGCGTCGGCGCCCCTGCCCCGAAGCCAGAGCGGCTTTGACGGTCCTCACGAGGACTCTCATCGCGTCGGACTGTGGGACTGTGCTGCCTCGCCTTGTTTCGCGAGGCGCCGCATTGCCAGCAGAGCGTGAAAAAGAACATGGCAGCCGTAATCTGCGGCGGAGCACTGCCCGTTAACGCTGGTGCCCGTCCTCGCGGAGCAGGCCGACTGCCGTCAGTTGCCCGGCTAGGATTCGAACCTAGACTAAGTGATCCAGAGTCACTCGTGCTACCGTTACACCACCGGGCAGGGAAGCTGCTGGGCAGCGAGGGCTCCTTCTGGAGCTCCACTTCGTCTGCGAGAAGTATACTCGCCGGTCCGGGCTTCGCCAAGACCAAGGCCGCGGCTTTTCGTGACCCAGCCCCGTCACCTCCTTCTGCGTCGCAAACGGCTCCGCGGCTTTTCGCGGGCCACTTTCACTGACTCGTCTCTCTTCAGCTCCCGTGGTCCGCCGTGCCGAGGTTTTGATTGTCGTGGGCGGAGGACTTCTTTCGAGATCGCGTTCGGCTCAGCCCGGGCCGGCGTTCCGGTCACTGAGCCAGACAGTTTGCCAGCCCTGCAATGTCAGGTGGCGCTGGCCCGGGGACACAGCAGCTTCGGAGAGCAGGTCCTCTTGCGGTTGGAACTCGGGCAGAGCGGAAAGATCGACTCGCCGCTGCTGCCGGCCGGTGTTGGCGATCGTCCAGATCCGCTGACCCGACGCAGGATCGTATCGCAGAAAGGAGATCAACGCCGGATCGCCGAGTTCGATCACTTGCTGATCGGCGGCTGGGTGGAAGGCGGGTTGAGCGATTCGGCGGTCCAGCATCCTCTTGTATTCCGAAAAGACGATCTGCTGCGGCGAACCGGCCCGGCCGACCAGTTCGTCAAGCTCCGCCCGGGTGAATCGTCGCCGATTGATCGCTCGGGCGTGTCCTGTTCGTTTCACGCCTTCATGGTCATTGGGCGTTGCGGTCAGGCTGTGGAAGTAAACGGCCGGGATTCCTGGCAGCGCAAGCATGACGGCTTGCGTCGACAGGAACCGTCGGGCGTGTAGGGCCGGGGTGAGCCCTTCGGGCTCGCCCAAAGCATCGAAATATGTGATGTTGAGTTCGTAGGGCGTGTCGCTGCCGTCCGAGTTGCGTCGTGTGCTGACCAGGCCGCCGCGGTCAGTGATCGCCCGGATCAGACGTTCAAACCGTTCTTCCGAAACCAGCCCCTCCAGTGGTCGGACACCAATGCCGTCATGAGAGGCGGTGAAGTTGAGGAAGGTCGTGTTCGGCGGCAGAGGGTCTTCTTCACACAGTTCGTGCAGCCATCGCATCAGGGGCCGGGCTTCTCCTGACAAATAGGCATCGAGCAGCAACGGAGCCAGACTGAACTGATAAACGATATGCGCCTCGTCGCCGTCGCCAAAATAGCTGATGTTCTCTTTGTGCGGCACGTTGGTTTCGGTCAAAACGAGGGTGCCGGGAGCGACGGCATCGAGCAAACGTCGCATCAGCTTCACGACCAAATGGGCCTCTGGCAGATGGATACACGGCGTGCCGATCCGCTTCCACAGGTAAGCGATGGCGTCGAGTCGAATGATGCGAGCCCCTCGCTGAACGTACTCGAGCAGAATGCTGAGCATCTCCGTGAGCACGGCCGGGTTGGCGTAGTTCAGGTCGATCTGGTCGTCGCTGAAGGTGGTCCAGACGTAGCGCACTCCACGGCTGGTCTCGACGGGCGTGAGCAAAGGTGAGCTGCGCGGCCGCACGACGGCCGAAAGGTCCGTCGCCGGATCGACCTCGATGAAATACTCGTCGTACGGCTTCTGCCCCGCCAAATAGGCCTGGAACCACGGATGTTGTCGCGAGCAGTGGTTCAAGACCAGGTCCAACATCAAATCGAAGGACCGGTTCAGTTCGCCAACGTCATCCCAGGTGCCCAGTCGAGGGTCGATGGTTCGGTAGTCTTTGACGGCAAAACCGTCGTCCGAAGTGAACGGAAAGCACGGCAGCAAATGGACGACGCTAAAGAGGCGGTCGAACCCGTGGTCGAGCAAGAAGTGGCGTAAGGCCTGGAGCGGTTGGTGTCGCTCGTCGCGCACTTGATCACCGTAAGTGATCAGCACGACGTCGCGCTGATCCCACAAGCCGTCGCGGTGGGTTGTCTGTGGCGGACTGAAGTCGGTTACCAGGCCGGCGATGCGGTCCGTCCAAGCCGCTGCATCGGCGCCGTACAGTCGTTCCAGAATTTCAGCAATCGAGGAGAAAACATCCTGGGGAATTTCCATATCGTCTTCTGGCCGTCCTTTCGAAAAGGGAATCGTCAGCCGAGATGTGCGTCGAAACCAAATGTGAAGTCAGCAGATGGCCCCACTCAGGCGACCCGCGGCGCGAAACCTCCGAACCGTTTGGCGCCGGAAGGTCCTTCGACTGTCGGAAGACGCGTGCTGTATAGCAAGCAGACGCCTCTGGACGCAAGAGACTTGCCCTCACCGCGGGTCAGGAGTCCTTCGAGAGGAGGCGGAAAAGTTGCTCTAAGAGCGGCCGTTGAGCGGGCAAGATTTTCTTGCAAGCTATATCGAGATCGAAGAAAGCAGCCCGGTCGATTTCGGGGAACTCAACCCTGCGCCCGGACTTGGGCGGCCACTCCATTGTGAACGTATTACTCCGAATACGGCTGGGATCGCAATCGCCTTCGAAAGCCCACGCGTAAACGCGCTTGCCCGACTTTTGGCGGATCGGTTCCAACGGGAGAAAAGGGCCCTGCGGCTCCAGACCCAGCTCTTCGCGAAACTCTCGCTGCGCGGCTGCTAGCAAGTCTTCGCCCGGGTCGACTTCCCCTTTTGGAATCGACCACGCGCCTTCGTCCTTGTTCTTGAAGAACGGGCCGCCGGGATGCACCAGTAAGAACTCCGGCCTCCCACGGTGAATGCGATACATAACCAACCCAGCGCTGATTTTGGCCATTGGGCCTCTTTCCCCCTGTTCCCAATCGCGGGTCACCCGGATCGCTCGCGAGCGTATCCGCGCGGGAGTTTACGAAGAAACGCCTCTCCCTTGCCAATGACCAGTCCGTGATCACGGACCGTGAGGGCCGACCATCGGCCGGTGGACGCACGGAGCCGACAGCGCACGTCTTCGGCCACCGCGCTGTGCTTTGTCCAGCATCATCGTCTCGAAGTCGTCTTCTTGTGACCGTTCACAAAGTGGAAGATATCGCGCCGAACGGCAAAAGAAGTTCCCCCGCCGCGGCAGACGCTGTCGGTCTTGATCGGACGTCCACCGACTGTTCCCCGGTGAGCTGGCGGGAGCGGCGCGGGCCGCAATGATGCGCCACGGACGTAAGCCGCCTCGGCGGCGGTGCGGTGCTGCGTTTCAACCCGTGGCCGGTTTCCCCGTCTTCTCCCAACGCAGGGAGCGCTGAACGGCTTCCTTCCAACCGGCGTACAGCCGCTCGCGCTGTTCGGTCGCCATGTCCGGGCGGAATTCGCGATCAAGCGTCCAATAGGCTTGTAGCTCGTTTTGGTCTTTCCAGAAGCCGACCGCCAAACCAGCCAAATAGGCGGCTCCCAGAGCCGTGGTTTCTTGCACGACCGGCCGTTGGACGGGCGTGCCCAAAATGTCTGCTTGGAACTGCATGAGCAGCGAGTTCGCGCTGGCGCCGCCATCGACGCGCAACGCTGACAGCTTCAGTCCCGCGTCTTGCTGCATGGCTTCCAAGACGTCGCGCGTTTGGAAGGCCATCGATTCCAGAGCCGCTCGAACCAGATGCGCGCGGCTGGTGCCGCGCGTGAGCCCCACGATGGTTCCGCGCGCCGCCGCGTCCCAATACGGTGCTCCCAGTCCAACAAAGGCCGGCACGAAATACACGCCGCCTGCGTCTGTCACCGTCGCAGCCAACTCTTCGCTTTGCTCCGCCCGCTCGATGATCCCCAGACCATCTCGTAGCCACTGAATCACCGCCCCGGCGACAAAAACCGAGCCTTCCAAGCAGTAGGTCGTCTCTTCCCCCAATTGCCATCCGATGGTCGTTAGCAACCCCTGCTGGGACGCGACCGGCTGACGGCCCGTGTTGAGCAAAAGGAAGCAGCCTGTGCCATAGGTGTTCTTGGCCATTCCGGGTTCAAAGCACGTTTGGCCGAAAGCCGCCGCCTGTTGGTCTCCTGCGTTGCCGGCGATGGGGATGGCCGCCCCAAAGAGATCGCTGTCGGTTTGGCCGTAAACTTCGCTCGACGACCGGACTTCCGGCAGCATCGCTCGGGGAACCTCCAGCAGCGAGAGCAGCTCGTCGTCCCACTGGCGTGTGTGGATGTTGTAAAGCAGCGTCCGGCTGGCGTTGCTGGGGTCCGTGACGTGCAACCGACCGCCGGAAAGCCGCCAAATCAAGAACGTATCCACTGTACCAAAAAGTATCTCCCCCTTTTCCGCCCGCGATCGGAGGCCGTCGATCGAGTCCAGCAAATACGTGATCTTGGTGCCGGAAAAGTATGGGTCCAGAACCAAACCGGTCTTTTCGCGAAAGACCGGTTCGCAACCGTCCGCCCGCAGCCGCTCACAAATGTCTGCCGTAATTCGGCTTTGCCACACGATGGCGTTGGCCACCGGTCGCCCGGTCTGGCGATCCCACAGGATGGTCGTCTCCCGCTGATTTGTGACGCCGATCGCCGCCACCTGTTCGGGAGAGACTCCCGCCTGGCGTAACGCGTCCTCGGCCACCTGCCGCTGCGACTGCCAAATCTGCTCGGGATCGTGTTCCACGTGGCCCGGATGCGGAAAGATCTGTTCGAATTCCTGTTGCGCCTGAGCGATCGGCTGGCCCTGCCGGTCAAACACGATCGCCCGGCTCGACGTCGTTCCTTGGTCCAAAGCCAGAATGTGCGTTCCCACGACGACGAAACTCCTTGTCTGAAGGCGCCCCGAGAGAAGGACGAGGGAGTTAGGAGACGGGAGTCAGGAGCGGTGACGCTGCGGCGCGATCAAGCGCACTTGTTAACTCGTTCGCATGAGTCCCACTCGGGGCCGCAGGCGCGAACGCGCGGTGGCAGCCCTGAGGCGGGCGAATCGCTGCCGGCCGGCAAGCCGCCGAAAGGAACAAAGGAGAAACTGGCCAAGGGCAGCGCCTTTGGTATCCCTGAGGCGCGGTTTGGAGCCACTGGATGGTAAACATACCCACCGCACCATTACGCCCCCCCCCTCATCCGCCCTACGGGCACCTTCTCCCCCCGAGACGGGGGGAGAAGGGACAAGTTCTGCTCGGATGCCATTGACCTTTGTCCCCGCTCCCGCTTCCGCTTGCGGGAGCGGGGGCCGCCGAAGGCGGCCGGATCAAGGCGCTCCGAGCGGAACTTGTTACCCCGAGAAAACGCGAACACTTGTCGCGCTCTCAAACCGATGAGCGTCCGGCGGGCGATTCGGTCGAGCGACCGTCCAGGCCGGTCCCCCTCTTCTCCTGTCTCCTGTCTCCTGTCTCCTACCTTCTACCTCCTACCTCCTCACTTCACCCTTTCACGCCAACTCTTCCACTTGGCCCGCATCTCGTTCAGCTTGTCCGCGTAACGGGAGTCGCGAGCGAGATTGTGTTCTTCAAACGGGTCGCGTTCCAGGTCAAACAGATCCTCGTAAACGGGATCGATCGAAATGTACCGCGTGTATTTCCACCGCTCTGTCCGTACGCCCTCCGTCTGCGGAATGCGCGGATGCTTGAAAAGGTGCTCATAGAAGAACTCCGTTCGCCACGAAACCGGCTCGCCACACAAGAGTGGCCGAAGGCTTTGGCCCTGCACGTCGTCGGGGATCGGCGCTCCAGCCAGCTCGAAGATGGTCGGAGCGATGTCGATGCTGAGTACGATTTCAGGAATCCGCACACCTCGGCGACTCGCCGGCAGCCGCGGGTCGTAGATGACCAGCGGCAGCCGGATCGACTCCTCAAACATGAACCATTTCCCGGCCAAACCGTGTTCGCCCAGGAAAAACCCGTTGTCCGACGTGTAGATGATCACCGTATTGTCGGCAACGCCTTTCTCTTTCAATTTCTTCATGATCTGCCCCACCACGTCGTCGATCCCGGCAATCAGTCGGTAATAGTCCTTCACGGACTTCTGAAACATCTCCGGCGTGGCGAAACGGATTTTCCACCGAACGCGGCCTTCCGAGGTTTGCAGGAATTGGGGCAAAGCGCGGAAATGAGCCTCGGTGGCCGTCTTCGGCATCGGAATGGTGATGTCGGTGAAAAGTTGGTTGTAGCGTGGATCCGGCTGGAACGGCCACGGGTCTCCGTCCTGACAATGAGCGGCTTTGGTGTAGTACTGCAGCAGGAAAGGTTGATCGGGCGAGCAACCGTCGAGGAACTTCATCACGTTGGCGGCGAGCTTTTCGGTCAGGTGCTCACCCGGCTGTCCCTTCTTCCCTTTGGGAAAGTACCGGCCTTGGCCGCTGAAGCCGTAGAACTCATCGTACGCGTCCTTCGGCAACCGGCCGCCCAGCCCCCATTTGCCGACCATGCCGGTGCGATAGCCCATCTTTCGCAAGACGACCGGAAACGTGCGTGCGAATTGCTCGGGCGTCAGCGGCGTGCGGAAGTCGTGAATGCCGTGGCGCCGGGCGTACTGCCCCGTAAGAAAACTGGCTCGACTGGTGGCGCAGATCGAGGTCGTACAGAACATGTTGGTGAAGACGGCCCCGTCGGCCGCGAGACGATCGATGTTCGGCGTGTGAATAATCGAGTTCCCCATGCAGCCCAGCGCGTCCCACCGCTGATCGTCGGTGATGATCAGGATGATGTTCGGCCTACGATCTCCAAGCGCCGCCGGCCAAGCCGCACAAGGAGCCCATGAGAAGACTCCCAACGTTGCAGCCGCCATCATGATCCATCGTTGCCATCTCATCAGTGTGTCTCCCTGTTTGCTTCACAATGTGTCTTGCGAATGCCGAGCATCAGCGTGTTCGCGAGGCGAGGCGACCAAATCCCGCGCGGCGCCCACTCGTAACTCGCGGTCAGTTCACAACGTGTGCGTCGCTCGGTAGCATACTGCGATCGGGGCATCCTGTGCAACGGCCTGGGATGCACGGTTTGTGAAGAAGAAAACGGGCACGAGAAGAAGAAAGGATGGAGAGACCATGAAGAAAGCATCGTGGTTGGCGAGCTGGACGGGAGTGGCTGTTCTGGCCATTGTCTTCGGTTGGCAGTGGGCCCTTGCAGCGGACGCTCCGGCAGTGAAATCCGGCGAAAAGGCCAAAGCATCTCCCAAATGCTGCCAGAAAGACGAAGCAGGCCAAGCGAGCTGTCACGCCGGGGAGAAGGGAGCCTGCCACAAGCAACAAGAAGGCGCCAAGTGCTGCAAGAAAGACTCCGCCGGCACGAAATGCTGCAAGGACGGCGCGGGGAAGGGTTGCTGTAAGAAAGGCGAAAGCGCAGAGAAATGCCGCAAAAAGGATGCGGCGGGCGCAAAGTGTTGCGCGAAAGGAGCGTCAAAGAAATGCTGCAAGAAAGAGAGCGGCAAGAAATGCTGCAAGGCCGGCCAAAAGGTTCTGCGGCACGTGGTGTTGTTTCAGTTCAAGGAGGGAACAAGCCAGGCCGACATCGATCGGATCGTCAAGGGCTTCGGCGAACTCCCGAAAAAGGTCGAGACGATCATCGATTTCGAATGGGGGACGGACGTCAGTGTTGAAGGCAAGTCGGAAGGTTTCACGCATGCGTTCGTGGTCACTTTTCGCGACGCCAAAGGACGGGACACGTACCTGCCTCACCCGGCCCACCAAGAGTTCGTGAAACTGGTCCGTCCTCATTTGAAGAAAGTGCTCGTGCTGGACTTTTACACCCAGCGCCCGTAGTCGCTGGAGAGCGCCCCTCTGAGAATCACCTCCGGGCGCAGCCCCGCGAGACGAGCGGGACTGTCTCTCCGGAAACGATAGCATTGGCGCCGACCGGGCTCGTGCTTTGTCAACTCGGAAACGCGGGGTGGCCAAACAGTGTGGAGCAGGCGTCTCGCCTGCGGGCGGACGAGACGGCCGCACCACAACGAAACGCTACCCCAACATTCTGCTATGACAAAGCACGAGTGGTTTTGTCACGGCGACAAGCAGAGACTGGGCGACTAAGGGGACGCGCTCGCCGCGGGTGAGGCCGGCGGCTTTCACGCGGACGGGCGCAGCGCATCCCACAATTGCGCTGTGACAAAAAGCCGTGCCTGGGCGAGTGGGACCGACACGTGTTCCGCTTGCCTGGGCCGATGGTTACCAGCCGATGTATCGCTCGGTCGGTGTATCACACGGTCACACGTTTGGGAACCTTAAAGAATGGTCCGGTTTTGTTGGATGATGCTGCGGTTTGCTGCCGCCGGCTGGGTGGGGGCAGCGAGCCTGTTTATTGTGTGCGCGGCGTTGGAGGCGACGTGCCCCGATCTGGATTCGCTGGCCAAGAACACGCTGATCCTGCTGCACTTCCCTTGGTATTACGCGTTTGGATTCGTCTTGCTCGTGCTAGCACTCGCGAGTGGAATGGTATGTTGGTTGGCGGACGGTCGGACCCGTCGGCGGTTGACGGTGCTGAGCCTCGTGCTGGCTGCCGCCTTGCTGCTGATGATCGCCGACTACGTCTTCATCTATCAGCCCATGGTCGGGATGCTGGATCAACCAGCGGAAGCACGCCCCAGTTCCTTTCAGCGATATCACGATCTGTCCATGACGATCAACGCCTGCGGCAGCCTGTTGTGGCTCGCGGCAGCGGTGTTGGCTTGCTGGCCAACCGCGCCCGATGGACGACAGAGAGCTCAGGATTGAGAGGACCGGCTCGAGGGATGACACACACAGCGAGAGCATCAGCATCGGTAGCGTGCCTTCGCGTCTGATGGCGTTGTCCCCCACTGGCTTCCGCTTCAGAAGGCTGATCGCCCGCTTCCCCGGGCCGCCCACACAGCGTCCCAGTTTTTCCCTGGCGGCCTTCATGCTGATGTCTCCCGAGCACGAGTCAGAGACGGCCCTCGACTCTGGCTCGATCTCATCTGGACGCAACTTCGAAAGCCTCCGATAACAGGAATTGCGCCGCGAGGGCAATCTGTCGCCCGGTCTTTGTAAGTTGGTCGTGAGCGTCGGTGGGGGCTTGGAAACCAGCACGTCTGTTGTATCGAGGGAAATCCCATGGGCATCGGCCTGAAAGAGATCCTCCGTGTGCTCGACGCCTCAGCCGGCAACGATGTCTCCGTCCTCCGTTTGGCTGAAGTTGAAGTGACCTGAGCGATTGCACGACGCATCCAATCCGGCGAGTTGTCTTTGGCTTCTGGCAGACGGCTACTGGACCACTTCCGAGCCGATATGGCGAGTGAGTTTTCGGTCATCAAAGTGCCCCCTGCGTTGGTAGCGCTCGCAGCGGCCCTTGCTGCATAGCACATGCTCCGTGCTGATAACGACGTTCAACTTGCAGCGGTCCGCAAGATTGATGAACACCGCGTCGCGCTCGGGTTGCCGCGCACTGTCTTCGTCACCGCCGACGATGCGCTGCTCAATGCGGCGCAGACTGAGGGCTTACCGGGAGACAACCCGAATCGACCTCCGTAAGTCGTCCCATTTCCCGGAAGCAAGGTTTGCGCTCGGGCGCTCTTTCTCAACTATTCGTCCCATTCGTCTCGCAAGTCCATGGAACTTTGATTCGAGGAGGCCCGCGTTGAGCGATGTTTTGGGCTGGACATACGCAGCGAAAAGATGGCTACTGCTGCGTCACAGAAGAAATTTGGGATGAAGTGACATTGTGGTGCGGCCGTCTCGGCCGCTTGGTGCCGGCGAGACGCCTGCCCCACAAACCTCAACGATTCCCCTTTGTCGCTTTGACAGAGCACTATGTTTCAAGAATCTCTTCGACCACGCGGCCGCCGACGTCGGTCAGCCGGAAGTCGCGCCCTTGGAAACGGAATGTCAGACGCGTGTGATCGATGCCCAAGCAGCGCAGAATCGTCGCGTTCAGGTCGTGCAAATGGACGGGCTTCTCGACGATGTTGTAGCTGAAGTCATCTGTCTCGCCGTAGACCAGCCCCGGCTTGATCCCGCCGCCGGCCATCCACATGGTGAAACAGCGGGGATGATGGTCGCGGCCGTAGTTGGTTTTGGTCAGTGTGCCTTGGCAGTACACCGTGCGACCGAACTCGCCGCCCCAGATGACCAGCGTGTCGTCCAGCAGCCCGCGCTGTTTCAAGTCTTTGATCAGCGCAGCGGCCGGCTGGTCCGAATCGCGGCACTGATTGCGGATGTCTCGCGGCAAGTTGAAGTGCTGATCCCACCCGCGGTGAAAAATCTGAACGAACCGCACGTCCCGTTCGACCAGCCGCCGAGCCAACAGACAACTGGCGGCAAACGTGCCGGGCTTGTGGACGTCCGGGCCGTACATGTCCAACACGTGTTTGGGCTCATTGGAAAAATCGACGAGTTCCGGCACCGATCGTTGCATCCGGAAGGCCATTTCGTATT
>JAADHY010000233.1:2822-3454 GCA_013151585.1 Planctomycetota bacterium | reverse complement strand
GGCCCACGCTTCAAAAGGAAATCCGCGCCGAGATCGTCGCAGCCGCCGAGCGGACCTACTGCCAGATGTGGAAGACCGAGGTCATTCTTCTGCCTTGGCTAGTGCCGGCGACGGGCGCGATGCTGGAGCGGCTGACGGCCGCGTCCGTGAAGCAGCGGATGCAGTCTCTGGGTGAACGGCAGCCTGACAAACTGTTTCTTCTGGTCGTCGAAGCCTACGGGAGCACTTACCGGGTTTCCGGTCGCGAATGGGACCTGTCTAGCGAAACGCTCAGCGCGCCGATCAGTCAGCTCGTTTTCGCTCGGGGCGAAATTGGTTCGGCGACCTTCCGATTGGTGCAGCGACTTTTCCGGCCGTTGTTGCAGATCGAATCGGCCGAGGTGGATACGGTCGGCGCCACGATTCGAGCTGGGGAGTTGCTGCCGGCCGACTCGCCGGACGCCGCTCTTCCGCCGGGCATGTTCTTCCAGCCGTTCTTTCGCTACTTGGATCGGCAATACAACGTGCGTAGCATCCAGACCGTGCCGTGGACGTATCTCCGTCTGCGATCGACGGACCGAGCCGACGCCGTTTGCGACTTGATTTCCGGCCTGAGGATGCCGCTGGGTTCCGGCCGGCGACGCCGCGTCGAA
>JAADHY010000233.1:0-2807 GCA_013151585.1 Planctomycetota bacterium | reverse complement strand
CACGCGACTTACACGCAGACCCGGCTGCACCTGGTGAATCAACTGAACCGAAGCAAACGGTTGGTTGGGTATCGAGTGCTTGTCTTTAATAAACGGCCACAGCCCCGCAAGGAGGGGGACCAGACGGAACCCCTCAAGCCGCTGATCATGCTCAGCGATCGAGACGGAACGGTCGTGATTCCCGTTGAGTCCGACCACCCGCTGCGATGGGTGTATGTACAAAGCGGGAAGAACCTGCTCGCTCGTGTGCCGATCGTTCCAGGTGTCGAGCCGCACATGACCATCCCCGTGCCTGACGATTCGCTCCACCTGCGAGTGCAAGGCCAACTGACCAAACTCGAAACCAGACTGATCGACGTCGTGGCTCAGCGGGCGGTTCTCATCGCGCTTCTGCAAAAATTCGCCGACGCCGGCAAGTGGCAACAGGTCGACAAGGTCTTGGCCGAATTGGACAAGTTGCCCACAAAACGGTACTTTCAATCCGAGTTGCAGGCGATCCGGTTCCCTGCGGTGACCGAAGCCGAGAAGCGGCGGCTGCGCGTCGTGAAGATGAGGATCGAAAAAGAATGCCGAGACGTGGCCGAGCTGATCGACCACCATCTCGACGACAGCAAGTTGCGCGACGTCAAATCCGAAGTGGAAGAACTTCGGAAAGCCCTCCAAAAGGACCAGCGCAAATCGTGATCCGCGCTGACCGGCGGACCACGACCGATAATCCCTCCGGAACAGAACGGGGCAGTGCCTCGTGTCAGCTTGATCCCCGATGGGCGTTGGACCAAACGGCCACGCTGCGGAGAACGGAAACAGTTCTCCCCGGGTCCCAGTTGGTGGTACAGGCCGGTTGTCCGGATGAATAGGCATTTTGGTGCGCCGAATGTCTGCACGGCTCGGTGGGCGGTATTGTTGCGGTTGAAGTCTCTTGCCGGAGGGCGCGCCAAGGACCGATTTCGAGGAGCTTTTTGGATGGACGGCTTTCGAGCAGCATTCGCACCGTGGCTTTGGTGTCTGATCGCAACAAGCGGCCTCTTCAACGCCGCGACCACATCCGCCGAACAAGAAGATCCCCTGGCTTCGTTGCGGACCGAGCATCCACGGCTTCTGTTCACCCGGACGGACCAGCAGCGCATCGAGCAGTTGGCACGCCACAACAAACTGCTCGCTCGGCTGATCCGCCAAAACACTGTGAACGCCGAACGGATGCTCAATCAGCCGCCTGTGCGGTACGAGATCCCGGATGGGAAACGCCTGCTTGGGCAGAGCCGGAAGTGCATCCAGCGGGTTGCGGCGATGGCGATGGCCTATCGGTTGACGGGCGAGCGGCGGTTCGCCGAGGGCGCGCTGAAGGACATGCAAATCGCCGCGGGGTTCAAAGACTGGAATCCACGCCATTTCCTCGACACGGCAGAAATGACAACGGCTTTGGCCCTCGGTTATGATTGGCTATTCGACGTTTTGACGGCCGAGCAGCGCGAGCTCATTCGGAGGGCAATCATCGACCTGGGTTTGAATCCGGGGTTGAAAGTCTACGCCGGTGGCCGCTGGTGGACCCGGGGCGAGAACAATTGGAACCAGGTGTGCAACGGCGGAATGATTCTCGGTGCACTGGCCATTGCCGAAGACGAGCCTGAGCTGGCGCGGCGAGTCATCCGAGCGGCACTTAAGAGCGTCCCGGCGGGTCTGAGCGTGTACAAGCCGAGCGGGGCGTACCCCGAGGGGCCAGGCTATTGGCAATATGGCACATCTTACACCGCTCTGACGATCAGCGCCTTGCTGACCGCTCTCGGCCGCGACTTCCAAATCTCGAAAACGCCCGGCCTGGACAAGACCGGCCTGTTTCGCATCCATACGATCGGACCGACCGGGCTGTATTTCAACTATGCCGACTGCGGAATGAATTCTCGCCCGGCCGCAGCCATGTTTCTCTTGTCCCAGGTTTTCGATCAGCCCTTGTACGCGTGGTGGCATCGGCAGCGGCTGGCGGAACTGGTCCCGGAGGGAACGACGATGCGAGCCCGATCGCTCGATCGGTTCTTTCCGCTCGAAATCGCCTGGTATGATCCGCGCGGCCAACGGCCGACCTCGGCCGAACTCCCGCTGGACGCTTTGTTCCGCAGCCGTCAGGACGTGGTCACGATGCGCAGCGCGTGGGGAAACCCGAATGCCGTTTATATCGGCTTCAAAGGGGGCGATAACCGCACCAACCACGGCCACCTGGACGTCGGGTCATTCATCCTCGATGCCGAAGGCGTGCGCTGGGCCCTCGACTTGGGTTCGGACGACTACAACATGCCCGGCTACTTTGGACGCCAACGCTGGACCTACTATCGGCTGATCAACCACAGCCACAACACGCCGGTGATCAACGACCAGATTCAAAACCCGGCTGCTCGCTGCCCGGTGTCGGCCTTTCGCTCGACGCCTCAGCGGGCCAGTGCCATCGTGGACATGACCGATGCCTACAAAGGACAAGCTCGCTCGGTGTGGCGCGGGATCGAGCTGGTCGAGCGCCGCGTTGTCCAGATTCGTGACGAGATTGAAGGAGCGACGGGTAACGTCCGTTGGGGCATGGTGACGCCGGCAGAAATCAAACTGGACGGCCGGAAAGCGACGCTCACCCTTCGCGGAAAGACTCTGACCGCGTATATTCTAGAGCCGGCAGACGCACGTTTCGAAGTGGTCTCGACCAAGCCACCCACTGCCCGAGAAAAGTCAAACGCGGGCACACGGATGCTGGCGATCACTGTGGCGGCTGGGCCGTCCCGACGGATGGTGATTCGGGTCGCTCTGACACCGGGAAACAGGCTGCT
>JAADHY010000042.1 GCA_013151585.1 Planctomycetota bacterium | reverse complement strand
CGGAGATGCTTCCGGAAGTTCCGCCACCCACGCTGCCTTGGTACGCGCCGCTGGTGCGTCTGGTGGCATTTAGTCCTCCCGTCCGGAGCGTCATTCTTTTGGCGGCCGCTGCAATCACATTACTGTCGTTCACGTTTCTGCATGACTCGCAGTTGACCCGGATCGAGTGGGCTCGGCACACCGTCCGGGCGAGTCTTCAGGCATTGTGGCGTCGTTACCAGCGCCCGCCGGCACCAGGCGATGCCCCTCCGCCGCCGCGACGCTGACCGCGAACCGGTGCCCTCCGCCAAGTCCCCGGTCTCGGTTCCGATCTTCCCGCACAATTGATACAGCCGGTCCACTCACAGCTCCGACAAAAGCCGCTCTGTGACTTCCTGCGTCGAGTGTTTCGGTCAGCCCGGTCGTAGCGGTTGATGGCGTCGTACGGAGAAAGGCCGGTCGATTCATTGCTGTGAGTTGAACCTCCGATAAGACATACACGAGTTTTGCGTCTGATCCCGAATAGACATAACAGACGCGGGGATCGTGGTGTTCGTATCGTGAGGAGTTTCGGGATGCGTGGGCTGTTTGTCGCCTGGGTGGGGGCCGCAGGCTTGGTAATCGGCTGTCAGACTCCGAGTTGGCAGCGGGGACAATGTGTGGTCGAGCCGCCAGCGGCGCGGTGCTCACCAGCCGCTAAGGATCCTTGCGCGGAACCGCCGAAACAAAGATGCTCCCCGGTGCGGGCTCCGAACGGTCGAAAAAGCCCGAGCCGACAGTCGGCTTGTGGACCTCAGACGCGCGCCCCGCAGACGAAATCACCGAAGGGGAACCCGCCCTGCGCGGCTGTTCGCCGAGTTCCGTCCTGCGTCCCCCGCCCGGCCGCCCGGGTCTGCGAGCCCGGTGACCAAGCGAGCCTTTCTCAAAGCTCCCGGTCTGAATGTGTCGCCGGCGATCCGTGCGCCAGCCAGAAGTCGTGCGCAGACCCTTGCTGCGGCCGGCTCTCCCCGCCTCGTTCCACACCGAAACGACCGCCTTTCCCGGCGCCACCGAATGCCGCCCACGTCCATCACCCGCAGAGAAGCGGGTTGGTGGCCAGCCGATCCGAGACCCGCGTGCTCGCCCTGCACTGGTCGCAGTTCCGGCTCCCGGTTCCCCGTTTCGTGTCGATCCCGAGCGACGTCCTGGAGCAGTACGCAGAAAGCCCTCCGGCACACCACGCCGATGTCGCCGACTCCTGGGCTGACCGGTTCTCCGTGGAAGCGGACGTGGCCGAGACCGAATCGCCGCCAACTTCGTTCGCGCCCGCGTCGCAGCACGAAGCCGTCCCACGCGCCGCCACGCGGACCGGATCCTGGAACGGCTCTCCGACAAGCAGCGTTTCCGCTTCCGATAGCCTCGCCACCCGCGCGGCGACTCGCTCAGTCGCGATCTCCGGAAACGAACGGACTCTCCTGGCGCGGGACCGGAACGCGGCCCCGCCGTCTTCGTCCACTGGCCACGTTCGCCCGAGCACCGTTCCGCCGAGCGCGGCAGCCGCGTTCGGCCATACCGTCGCGCCGACGTCCGTCGTCCCGTCGATGCCGACCGCGGTCACAAACCCCGCACCGGCGATGCCCGCCACCTCAACAGCGGCACCTGCACCGATCCCGGCAGCCTCGTCGCTGGTCCCGGACGAGTCGGGCATCGAGCTGTGGCCATACAGCCCGGCCGCCCGCGCCACGCGTTCGGCTTGGTAACGCTACCGGCCGCGGGCGCGACGGAACGCGAACGCTCCAAGCTTACGATGCCTTTCGCTCCGGGCGTGGCGAACGGGTTGCTACCGCAGCGGGTTCGGATTGAAAGCCGCAGAGACCTCCTGGACTCGCCAAAGGTCGCTGGCCGTCGCGTTCGCCTCGAGACACACGAAACGGCAGCGGAAATGCTACGCTTATTTTCGGCCCTGTCCATGACCGTGCGGCATCGTGCTGCTGATCGGCGGCGGATTATGGCAACCGCCGGACGCGGATATTCTTGAAGTAAACTTTGCTCCGGGGGTCGTGAGCCTGCAGCGCGAAGGTGCCTTCGCTCAAACGTCGCTCGAAGTTCTTCGAAAACGGCTTCTTCCCTTGCGGCTCGGTGTAGTCCACAACCACCTTGTCGTTCACTTTGATGACGATCCGTTTGCCTTTTACGGTGATGGTCATCGTGAACCATTCGTTGTCTTTGGCCGGAGCTTCCAGCACGTCCACCACGCCGTAAAGGCTGCCCGTCCGCTTGGGGTCGCGGTGCGAGTTGTTGACCTGGGCTTCATAGCCGTAGCGAGGCCAGCCTTTGTCCTGGTATTTCGTGTGGAAGTAGATGCCGGAATTGCTGCCGGGAGTTGTCATGACATCGGCCTTGAATTCGAAATTGACGAACGGCTGCGCATCGCCCACGTAAAACAAGTGACTCCGCGGTCCGTGACAGACCAGCGCCCCATTTTCGAGGCTCCAACTCGAGGGATTCTCGCCGGCCTTCCAACCGGCCATGCTTTTGCCGTCGAACAGGCAAATCCACCCTTCGGATTCCTTCTCGGCGGCTCCGGCACACGCAGCCGCCAGAGTCAACGCGAACACCAAACCGATTGCCAGTTGCTTCATTGCTCGTCTCCTCAAAACGGAATTTGCTCAACGCTGCAGACGCGGACCGCTGTCTGATCGCCTCGGCCGATCATCGCGGCACCGGTTCGCTTGCCGGATTCCCCGTCTTCCCTCAATTCCTCAGATGGCCTCGAAACTGCCCTCACCGGCCCGGCAAGGCTCCGGCCGAACCGTTTCGACGAGACGAAGCGAAGCCTGCCGTTGCCAGCTCCGCGGGAGCTTCGACTTGTCAGGGTCGCCGTCCGAGCCGGTTGTGAACGAGATTTTTAGGCCGGCTCGAGAATGTAAATCTGAACGCCCGTGACCAGATCCTGCACCGCCTGGCGATACTCTTCCATGTGGGGAGCGGCTAAGTGCTTTTTCAGGGCCTCGACGCTTTCCCATTTTTCGATCACGGTCACAACGTTTTCTCGCACTGGTTCCTGCAGCTCGATGTCTGTGGGGCAGTCGACGGCCGGTCCGTACTCGATGCAGCCGTCCTCCGCCTGTACCTTCGGCACCAACTGCCGGAAGATATCCAGAAACTGATCGCGTTTCCCTGGCGAAATCTCGATCGCCGCAATGACGTGAATCATAGAGTCCTCCTTCGCGTTTGTGTTCCATCGTGTTTGCTTGTGCGTGTGCACCGCCGATCGCGGACGGTCGACCTCGACCCGGGACCAGAGGGCTCTCGCGAGTCAACATGAGATGCACGACGCCTCGGACGCTCGGGCGCGCAAGGGCCAAACTGGTGCTGACGCGCAGGCTTGGTTTCTTCTACAATTCCGCCCGGCGCCGGCAGCGATTGTGCGCTCCAGCCGGCCGCCACACGGTCAAGGCGACACGTGCTTTTTCCGAGTATGAATCCGGAGTCAACGCATGCCAGACCAAATCGCGAAGTTACTCGTCCTCTTCAGTCTCGGAACGCTCGCCGCCCGGACAGGGTCGGCCGCTGACATGCCGTCTGTCGAGCTGGCGTTGCGATTTCGTCCGGTCCACGGGGACGTGGACTACGAA
>JAADHY010000334.1:2152-8991 GCA_013151585.1 Planctomycetota bacterium | reverse complement strand
GAGGAGGAATCTCATCGCCCGGCTGTCCCGGGCGCATTGCGGGCTCAGTTCCGGGCTTGCGCTGAATGTCGTTCTGGGCCGGTGTCGGTTGGGCGTCCGGATCCGTGTCGGGCGTGCCGGTTCCGGTCTCTTGCCCGGTTGCCTTTTCGCGAGTCGCCTCTGGCGATTCCTCGGCCGGCGACTCTTCGCCTTTCGGGCCAGTTGTTGGTGAGGATTTTGGTTGCGGCGGAGTTTGTGCATCGCTGTCCGACGGAGGAGCGGCGTCGGTGGTCGGGCCGGGCTGCCGCTCGCCCTCACGGCGGTCGGATGGACTCGCAGACGGCGTGCCTTGGCCCTGCTGGCGGTCGCCGGAGGCCTCGCCCTCGCCGCCCGGCCCGGGTTGCTGCATCCCTTCGCCCTGACCCTCTTCCGAGGCGGATTGCTCCGCTCCTTTCTGTTCTCCCGCTTGCTCGCTCGACTGCTGGGATGCGTCAGGCTCTGATTTCGGGCCAGGTTTTTTTTCCGTCGGCCGCGGCTTTCGGTCTGAACGGCCTTCCTCGCCAGCCGGCTCGGTGCCCGACTCCGGCTGCTGCCGTTCTTGGGCTTCCTGCTGCCGCGCGAGCAAGCGGCGGAGCACTTCGTCGTCGTCCGACCCGTCGTTGCGAAGCGGACGTTCGGCCGACCGCTCCCCCTTGGGAGGTTGGCCCGGGGCGGATGCATCGCGGCCCGCCTGCGGCTCAGCTCCTTGACCTTCCTTGCCCGGTTGGGATTGCTTCGATGAAGAGGGCGGCTGCTGTCCCTCGGCTCCTTCCGATTCGGATTGCTCCTCGCCGTTTGTTTCCGTTCCTGAAGTCTGGCCTTGTCCGGCCTGTTCGCCACCGGCTTGGCTCGCGTCGCCCGACTGCTGGTCGGTGGGCATTTCGGCCTGTCGTTGCCGGTCCTGGTCAAGCTGCTTCTGCACTTGTTCCTGCGAAACCGGTTCGATGATCTTGATGTTGAGCTTCGGCGTATTCTTCCGGTTGGCCAGCGGCCGCTTGTTGTCGCGAGCTTCGACCCAATACGTCAGCAAGTCGCCCGGCTTGAGCTGCAGTGGTTCCAGCTCGAAGTCGTACGTCATGCGGACGGCCTGCTGGCGGCCGTCGAAAAGTTGACGCACCACGCTGAGCGGCTCGCCGTTCTTTTCCAACCGCAAGGTCAGGTACCGCAGCAAAAAGTCCGGGTCGCGTGCCTCGATCCGAAGGGGAACGACGGCGTTGGCCGGACGCTCCAAATCGCCTTTCGGGTCGAGGAGTCGCACTTCCGGCGGCTTGTCCGGTTGAATGGAGATCGTGTAGAAGGTCGGCTCGGGATCGACGTCGCCTCGATCGTTTTCGCATTCGATGTGATAGTACCGCGGGTGGGTTCCGTCCGACCGGAACTTCGCCGTCCATTGCACCTGAAGGCGAGTCCCGTCGATGATTTCCATTCGCAGCTCTTCCGCCTTTTCGGAGCGATCTTCCGTGTCGGAGAAAACCAGGCGGGCCAGCCGGAGCGGCATATTGGCCCGCGCCTCGATTGTGATCCGCGTTCCTTCCCACGTGTCAATGTGGCCGCCGGGGACCGTCTTTGGTTCCAGTTCCATATACCCCGGAAACTCGTACCGAATCTGCTCCACCGTCGCCGATGGCGGCTGAATCACCGTGATCCGATACTCCGCCGAGCGGGCATCGCCGGCAGCGACGTAGTAATTCACATCCTGAAGCAAACCGCGACCTTCTTCCCCGGAAAGCAGGACCCGATACTGCTTCAGGCCCGGCTGGGTTTCGCGCATCTCGAGCGGCTCCGTCGACAGACCGCCGATCGGCGGTGGTGAAGTACAGCCGAACGTGGTCGGGTTGCTCGCCGCGGATGTCGGCAATGATCTCGACCTTTGTGCCTCGCAGCACTTCCACATCACCCGGTTGGACTTGGTAGATCTCCGTTTTGGTCGCGACCGGAACCGAAGCCGTCGGGACCAACGCTCGCCAGACCGACGGGGTCACCTTCTTGGGCGAAATCACCGTGTAGAGGCAAAACAAGACGACGATGGCCAGCAAAATGTAGGAAACGCGGAGCAAGGGGCGGCGGTCGACGACCTGTTCGACGTCGACCTGTGACAGCGTCAGAGCGGCTCGTTTCTCGATGGCCCGCATCACGGCCGGAGAAACCGGCCGGCCGGCCCGACGCAAGTCGACCATGCTGAGCAGCATGTTCCGCAACGACGGAACCTGATCCTCGATCGCTCGCGCCGCGAACAGCTCAGTAACCCGTCGGAGGGTGGGGAACACGATCCCGCGCACGATCCACCAACCGCAAGCCAGCGCCACCGCCACTAGCAGCACGACGCGCGGCCAGAAGCCCAATCCGCCGGGTACCACCCACTGGTCCAGGATAACGAAAACCAGCAAGTAGCCGAGCACCAAGGCCGTGACACCCAGAACAGCGGTCAGGATATCCTGGATGCGGATCGTCGCCCGCGTCTTTTGAAGTTGGTACTCGACGTACTCATCGAAATCGGCGTAGCGTCGCCGCTTCGAAGGCGTGTCGGCACCGGTTTTTTTTGTGGACGTACTCATGACGGCCTTTTCATGCACGACCGCTTGCGGTTCCGACCGGTCTGATCGACCGCTGCGAAAGCCTCACGAACTGGGCGACCCGTACGGCGGTGCGGCGGTTGGCGTCACTTTCAGACTTGCGATCCTCGCGGGCTCTCCAATGAGAGCGGAAGCCTGCCAACGCGCCAGGATCGCCGTTTCCCACCCTATCTTAGCAAATTCGGTCCTCGTCGGCAGAAAAATCGCTGCAAATGCGCTGGGACGCGCGCTTTCCTCGCCCTCGGCCCGAACCGGCGGAATCTTCGGGTCATCGCCGGCCCATCAATTGATTTTACGAGCCGGGACCCGGCGGGCCTACGGCGCTCGTGCGGCCCCGTTCCTACAACCGGAAGCCGAACTGGACACTGGGGTCTCGTGCGACCGGAGCCCCGAATGAGTGGCACAGCAACCGACGTAGACGGCGACTGGTGGCCAAACAGCGTTGAACTGCGTATAGTTTGCCGGGAAGGGAGAGACTGCGAACGGCCACTAATGGGAGATCGGTGATGGCAGAGGATCCAGAAGAGTTGGTCGAGCTAGCCCGATATCGGATGGAGCATGAGGCGGCCGTCGTTGCGGCGGCGTTGGCCGACCGGGGGATTGACACAGTCACGACCGGCGGCTTCACGGCGGCTTTCAAGGCCGAAGCGCCGGGGTACGTCAGTGTCCAGGTGCGTCGGAAAGATTTGGAACGAGCTCGGGAAGCTTTGGCCAGCCTGCGCGACGAGTTGCGAGACATCGACTGGGATCAGGTTGATGTCGGCGACCCGGAATGATCGGCAAACACGAGACAAATGCCGCACGCGGATGCTCGCCGAGCTCGGTCAGCGCGTCTCGTCGTCGGCCGGCTTGGGGACCGTCGGCACTTCGGAGACGCCAGCATCCGCAGCGGACGGCCGCGACTGGTTTGCTTTGGCCGCCGGCAGTCCCAAGCATCGCACCAGCGCGGCGCGGCAGATCATGAAACCTCCGAGCGCCAAGACCGCGCCGCAAACATCCGCCGCCCAGTCTCCCACATCGGCGGTTCGGTTCAGCGCGGGGATGGCTTGCAGAAGCTCATCCAGCGCCGCGTAAACCAGAACGGCTCCCCACAAGATCACTCCCCGGCGGAAGGTGAAAGGCTTGCTTAGCGCGTCTCGCGTCAGCAGCAAGAACGTCAGCCCGAAATACGCCAGCACGTGCAGCGTCTTGTCGGAAACGTCCGGCGGCAGAAAACGCTCCGGATTCGGAATGTGCGTCCCGACAAACAGAGCACACCAATAGGCGATCAAAATGCCTGTGGCGATGCGATGCAATTGTCGAAAGTGCGAGGCCTGCCAAGCAATCATTCGTCCGGTCAGCCTTCGGTCGGATACGGCCTTTGGAGCCGAAACGCGGGGCGATTCTCCAAGTAGGCGGCCACGCGGTCTTCACGCGACAGAGCCACCGGCAAGAACTCCACGGCCCGCTCCAGCCGCTCGTTCGGCTCGGCGCAACTGAATCGCAGGAAGCCGGCCCCGGCTTCCCCAAAGCACTCGCCACCTAAACAGGCAATCCCGAGCTTCTCGTCGGCTCCTTCCAACAAATACATCGCCAGCCCGTGGCTGGTGATGCCCGACCGATTGCAGATCGGAGCCACGTTGGGAAAGACGTAAAACGTGGCCGCCGGCTCCAGCGCGCGGAAGCCATCGATTTGGTTCAGGCCCCGCGTCAGCAGCTCCACTTTTTCGCGGAATTGCCGCATCGTGCGGTCCCGCTCTTCGGCGTCCTTCTGCAATGCCGCCTGCCCGGCGAGCTGAATGAACGGCGGCGTGCACGAAAGCGACGTGTTGATCATCTTGCCGATCGCCTCGGCCACCGATTCCGACGCCACGGCAAACCCGAGCCTCCAGCCGCTCATGCTGTAGGACTTGCTGAAGGTATACGCGGCCAGACAGTGATCGATCATGCCTTCTTGAGCCAGCAGCGAATGATGACGACCTTTCCAGACCATGTGGCAATACGGCTCGTCGCAAAAGACAGCGATATTCTTGCCCCGAATCAGATCAGCGATCNNAATCCTCCTCCAAAGCCACCCCGCCGGTCGGATTGTGCGGTGAGTTCAAGAAGATCGCCTTTGGCGCGGGGTCTTCGCTGAGGAACCGCTCGATGGCCGCCCGTTCGGGCCGAAACTGATGCGATTGCCGCAGCGGGCTCAGCACCGCTCGGGCCCCCCGCCGCTGAATGTTCGGAAGGTACGTTGGAAAAAAAGGACTGAAAACCAAGACGCCATCCCCCGGATCGAGGAAGGTCTCGCAAAAGAATTGCTCGAAAATCTTGGCTCCGGGGCCAATCACGATGTTCTTCGCCTCGACCGGCAAACCGAATTCGTTCCGGACGAATTCCGCGATTGTCTCGCGTACTGGCGGCAAACCGGGCGAAGGACAATAGTGCGACTGGTTCTCCTCGATCGCTCGGATGCCAGCGGCCTTCGCGGAGGCCGTGGTATCAAAAGGACTGTCCCCGATTTCCAGCTCGATGACGTCCTTCCCCTGGGCCTTCAGCGATTTGGCCACGGCCAGCACAGTGAAGGCCGTTTCCACTTCCAGCTTCTGAGCGAATTGGCTGAACGTAACTGGCACGGCAAAACTCCTTGCGGCTATTCGTCTCCAGATCGCTTGCGGCTTCTCATAAGGCCGCCCGGAATCATGGGGGACAACAACGCGGGCTCAGTATGCCGGCTACTGGACCAGCTTGCAAGGCGCGAAATCGGCCTGCAGAAACTCGTCGGCGCTGAGTGGGTAGTTTCCAAATCGCACCGTCGAGTTCTCGCCGAACCAATGCCGGATCGAGTTGAGAGCAACTTCGTCGTATTCGGGAGCCACGTGGAACAGGCGGCCGGCGGGGGCGGTGAGCAGTTGGCCGTCGTCGAGCACCAGCTCGCCGCGACACAGAACATACCGTGGATGTTCAAACATTGTCTGCACGTCGTCGTTTGGCTCGTAAATCGTCACATCGGCGTCGGCTCCCACGCCCAAATGGCCCTTCTGTTCCAGACCAAGAATCCGAGCCGGGGCAGCGCGGGTGATGATCGCCACTTCGTAGAGCGAGTATTCCCGATCCAGGTCGCTCAGCACCGACCGATCCCGAACCGCCCTCGGAAGACGCTTGAGCGTCTCCTGCCGGCGCGAGCGGTCCATCAACAGGGCGATGATCTCCGGATAGGACACGAACGAGGCTCCGTTCGGATGGTCGGTCGTCAACGCGATCCGCCATGGATCGTCCATCAAGAGGTACCATTCCAGGCCGATCGCCCACTGCAAACCGTGAAGCAGTCGGCGGTCGCGGTACTCGATCGGGACCACGCCGCAGCCCGCCTCGAGTTCCACATCCGCATTGAACCACTTTTTCCCGGTGACTTGATGCAGGAAATAGCCCAGCGGCCCGTCGCCGGTCATCGTTACCGTTTTGCCGAAAAGAACCTGGCCGACGTCAACCGTGAGGTCCGGGTGACTGTTGACGTATTCGACCAGCCGAGGCACCTCCGAACGGATCGACAGCGAGTCGTCTGGGTCACCGCCGTAGCTGTGAAACTGGATGTGAGTGATGTGGGCTCGCAGCCCATCCAGCGCTTGGAATGTTTCCAACGTGGTTGACCAATTGCCCGGCATGCCCAGGTTGTTGCAATGGACGTGCACGGGATGCGGAAGGCGAAGCGTCTGAGCAGCCTCGGCCAGCGCGACCAAGATCTGTCGCGGCGTGATTCCGAACGGAGCCACCGGATCGTCCAAACTGCGACAGTTGCCCGCACCGCTTTTCCACCGTTCGACCCCACCTGGATTGACGAGCTTCGGCGCATAGGCTTTGACAGCCCCCAAAAGCCATGCAAGGAAATCCGCCAGCAAGCCTCGTTCGCCGGCAGCAATTTGTTTCAATGCGAAGTGATTGTTACCGACGAGCGCGAAGAAGCCCTTGTCGATGACCGGCGTGTCGCAGAACTCCTGAACGGCATGACGAGCAAACAACGGAGGCACGGCAGCATCAAAAGCCGTCGTGTAGCCTAAACCGGCGTAAAGGCATCCGGTGGCAAAGGTCGTGGGCACGTGGCCGGGCGGGCCGCCCTGCGCCAGCGACGGGCGCGGGTGTTTCGACTCGCGGCGCCGCTGTTCCGGTACGAGCTTTCGGGCTGCATTCACTTTCGGACCGGCGATATGACAATGCATGTCGACGCCGCCCGGGAAAACGATACGGCCGGTGGCGTCGATGGTCCGGTCCGGCCGGCGTCCGGGA
>JAADHY010000334.1:0-2137 GCA_013151585.1 Planctomycetota bacterium | reverse complement strand
ACAACGCGACCGTTTTCGATCCAAATGTCGCGCACTTGTCCGTCGACGCCGTTTCGCGGGTCATAGACGGTTCCGCCGGTGATGCACAGCAATGTCATGGCAGACGTTCCACTTTCCTGGGGAATCCCAACTGAGCTTAGCGCAAGCCTGCAGTGCCGCAGCGGGAGCCACCGGTCGCCGCGCGGCGAGGCAAAGCTCCGCGACGCCGCCTCGGTATCTCAGGAATGTCCCTTTTGAAGTTTTTCAATCCGTCGCTTGATGTCGTCGAGCACTTGGGCATCGGTCTTGTGGGACGCCGACAAAACCGGCCGCAACGACAGCGGGACACCGTCCATTCGATGCACGATGCCGCCGGCTTCGAGGCCCGGTCGGGCGGTCGGGAAGGCAACCGTCGGTGCCGGCGTCATCGATCGGACGTCGCCGCCGATCACAATGGTCGCGAGGGTTGCCAGGCGCGACCGTGCGGCAGCCGGCACCCGGCCGGGCGAACCAGCCCCAACGATCACGGCCGCGTCGACTTCCCCACGCGACAGAACATCCACCGCCGAAAACTCGCCCGGATTCGCTCGGGGACACCCACCGCGCAGATCCACGGCGGCGGGATACCCGGTCGACCACGCTAACACGTTCTCAGCGCCCGTCTGGTTCGCCGGGTTGACCAAAGGCACCACACGCCACGGTCGGAATCGGTTCAGTTCCCGGACCAGCACCAGAATCGCCTCGATCGTCAAGTGATCGCAGCGGCCGCTACCCCAACCACCGCCAAGCACCACCACTCCGTAAGTGGCCGTCTGCAAAAACTCGGCGAGCCGGCGAATCGTCGTCAGTGGCAAGCCGGTTCTTCTTTCCGTATCGTGAGGCAGCGCAAGCCCGTGCAACACAGCGCGTAAAGCCCAGACCAAATCGAAGTCGCCGTCCGCACGAAGCAAAAGGAATTCATCCGCCACCCGGGCTGTGTCCGTCGGATGCTCATCGATGACAAGCAGCGTCACGTTGGCTTGTGGACCGTAGCGCTGGAAGAATCGGGGATGGGTGACTGCGGGATTCGCTCGCCATAGCAAGAACCGATCGGCGCGGTGCCTGAGTTCCCCGAGCGTGCATGTTGCCAAACCCACTTGTTGCACGGCGGTCAAGAAAGACGATCGCGGATCCGAGCCGATCGGGTCAATGATCGCTCCGATCCGGTCTGCCAGCGCGACGGCGGCTTGCTGGGCCTCGCAGGTCGCCTCACACAGACCACAGACCAGGGGAGCCTGGGCGGCCCTCAAAACATCGGCGGCCCGATCAATGGCCTCGTCGTACTCGGCCGAATGACCGTCAACGAACGCCGCTGGCTTCGATTCGGCCGGCTGAGCGAAAAACAGCGCCCGCCCGAGTTCGCACAATGGGTCCGCTTCCACGACGCGATTGTCGCGTACTGTGACGCAAATGTCGTCGCATAGGCAACCGCACCCGACGCACACGACGTCGGAAAAGGTTTTTGTTGCCGAAGATTGAGCGGACTGAGCCATGGTCCGGTGCAACTGGCTTGATGAACGGTCCTGGTGACGTCGAGAGGTTTCGAGAATTGTCCGGCGCCCTGGGAGAAACTTAGCGCTTTGGTCTGGTGACGGCCGCCAGGTCCGACACGCCGATTTCTTCGCGGCTGGCCAGGGGCTCGCCGAAGGCCACACCGATGCTCCAGCCCCAATAGCGAGCCCGATCACGAATGTCGTCCAATAGCGTCGGAAAGCGCTGCGACCGGCCCACGACAAATTGGCTTTCGTAACACCGAATCGCTTCCATCTTCTCCTCGATCACATCGCTAATATCTACGACGAAGGCCGGTTTGGGATGAACCCGTAAATGAAGACTCCAAAAGTGGAACAGATACGGCGGCCAGTACGGCTCGCCTTCTAGACGGGGTTGGCCGGGCTGGTCGGTCTTGGTCAGCTTGGCCCAGAACCGGGCGCCGTCGACCAATCGGCTGGCTGCCACGTGATCGGGATGAGCGTCGACCCAGTACGGCGCCAGCAGGACGTGCGGCCGTGTTGCCCGAAACACATTCGCCAGTAAACGGCGGGCCTCTGGGGTGTCCTCGAGGTGGCGATTCGGCAGGCCGAGGTTATCGCGCCAGTCCAACCGAAGCCGCTCGGAA
>JAADHY010000608.1 GCA_013151585.1 Planctomycetota bacterium | reverse complement strand
GTGGGTGGGACCGGTTTTGGAGTCAGCCGCTCCCAACGTGCCGGATCGCGAAAGCAGTTCTTCACGATCCGATCTTCCAACGAATGAAACGAGATGACCACGAGACGTCCGCCGGGGACCAACGCCTCATAAAGGTCATGCGCCAAAGCCCGTTCCAAGTGCCCCAGCTCGTCATTGACCACGATCCGCAACGCCTGGAAGACGCGAGTCGCTGAATGACGACGCGCCTGGCGGCGGAACCGAGCCGGCACGGCGTGCTCCACGGCCTGCACCAAATCGGCAGCCGTCCGGACGGGCTGACTTCGCCGCCGCTCGACGATCCGCCGCGCAATGCGCCGGCTGAAACGCTCTTCGCCATACTGGCTGAAGATCCGCTCCAGTTCCCGTTGGCCGAGCCTTTCCAACAGCTTCCAGGCCGGCTCGCCCCGAGTGGGATCGAACCGCAAATCCAACGGCCCCGTGGCCGTGAAACTGAAACCGCGCGAAGGATCCGCCAATTGGTCGGACGAAAGTCCGAGGTCGAGCAGGATGCGATCGACGCCCGAAACAGCTTGTCCGGTCGCGGCTTCATGGTGCTTCAGGACTTGGGCCAGTTCGGAGTAGCTGGCGTGGTAGAGGTGACAAGGGGGAGTGGGAAGGACCTGACGGGCCAAGTCGAGCATCATGGGATCTCGATCCAGCCCGATCAGCGTTCCGTCTGGTTCGATCTGTTCCAGGATTCGTCGGGCGTGCCCGCCGGCGCCGACCGTGCCGTCCACCACGATCAGCCCCGGTCGCAAATCAAGGTAGTGCAGGACTTCGTCGACAAGGACAGGGATGTGCTCAATGTTCACATGGCCGCTCGTACTCGTGGGCCGTTTCGGACGGCTGGACTCGACTGGTCGTTCGATTCCGGGCTATTCGACCGATCGAACCCTCGCTTTGCAAAGGACCGCGTCGGTGCGAAGCAACAGGGGTGAGTTGGATCGCGAAGCAAACGGACGACAGCCGGTTTCCCACGACAGTGCTATCGGCAAGCTAGTCGGAGATGACGCAGCGGCCACGTCCGTCAAAAGGCGGATTTCGCCTGACGGTGCGAGAATATATGCAGCGGGCCAATTCTTGCAAAGACCAATTTGACCGGAGCCGCGACGAAAGCGACGTGGAAGCACCGCAATCGAGAGACGGATCCGCTTACCGCGCTTCCTTGATCAATTATCCGTCTCGGGCGGCATCCCTGCCGCCCGTCTGAGACGAATAATTGGCACGTGGCCACCAAACCCCGTGCAAACCCGTCAGGCCTCCGTTTCCTGACGTAACCGCAAAGCCCGGTAAGCCAGCGGTCGACTGTCTTCAAGTGGTTCGGTGATGGCGGCACTGATCTTGTGCGGCCGCGACGCGGATGAGGTTTCTGTTCTCACGCGAAAACACAACCTCGCAGCCCCTTTCACTCCAGCGCCTCGTCGGCCAGTGCGTCGAATTCGCTGCTGTGTTCCTGCAGGAATCGCTCCCACTCGTCCGAGTTCCAAATCTCGACGTGATCTTGAACGCCGATCAGAACCACATCGCGCCCCAGTCGTGCAAATTCCGCTAGCCGATCGGGGATCCGGATTCGCCCCTGGCTGTCCAGGTCCACCTTTTGCGCCCGCGCATAAAACAACCGCAGATAATTGCGGACATTGGGCTGACCGGCTGATTTGCGAGCCAGTCGCTGAGCGAGTGCTTCGAAAGCGGCCGGAGCATACAAGGAAAGGGAGCGATCGGTGCCCGGTGCTATGTAAAGACACTTCAGTGTCCCTTCGCCGAATTCCTCACGCAACTGTTTGGGAACGGCGATCCGGTTCTTCTCATCGACGTTTCGCTGGTAGGTCCCGGTGAGAGCCATCGTCTCGCCATTTTTCCCCAATCTTCCCCACGCGGCCCCAAATGTATCAGCGCCAGCACCAGGGTCAAGGAAAAATCGGCAGAAATCCTCCCGGCACACCACCGGACTCGTCGCAGGTCGTTGGCTGCCTTGAGATTGAAAATTCCGAAAATTTTTTTCGCTGCTGCCATCCAGCCAATTCAGCGGGCGGCACGGCCTGTGGCTTTGAGCAAATCCTCGTAGAGCCGCTCGTAGTCGCGAACAACACGATCCACTGTAAATCTTTTTGCAACAATGCTTTGCGCCTCACGCGCCAGCGCGGCCGCCAACTTCGGATCGCTGAGGAGCCGTGACAAGGCCGCAGCCAACAGTTCGACGTCGCCGACCGGCACGACCAGACCGCTGTCCCCGTCTCGCACAAGTTCTGATACTCCTTCCGCTTGCGCGGCCACCACGGGAAGCCCTGCGGCCATCGCTTCCAGAACCACGTTCGGCATTCCCTCCCACCGAGACGTCAACGCGAGACAATACGAAGCTTTCATCAGGCCAATCACGTCCGGCTGACGGCCCAGAAAATGAAATCGCTCCGGACAGGCGGACTCAGCGGCAAGACGTTCCAGCTTCGCGCGGAGCGGACCTTCACCAACGACCAAAACGTGCACGTCGGCGAGATTTGGCAGGAGAGTTTCCGCCGCTTGCAAGAGCAATTCCGGAGCTTTTTGCGGAACCAGCCGGCCGACAAAGAGTATGGCTCGGCAACCAGCGGGGATTCCGTAGGCGGACAGATCGGCTGCGGGCACCGCGTCGATGGCTCTCACGTCCACCCCATTGGGGATCACGATGCACTTGGCCGGATCGAGCCCCACATGTCGTACCGAGAACTCAGCCACGCCCCGGCTGACGCACACGTTGATATCGACGAGTCGGTTCGTCCATCGGTCCAACCAAAGCCGAAACGGAGCATCTTTCTCCGCGACCCGGATTCCACAGANNATGCGCGAGACTCCAGCCCATCGTCCGGCCAACCGCCCGACCAGGTTTGCATGAAAAAGAAAGGTCTGCAGCAACGCTGGGCGGGACCGGCGCAGATGCTTCGCCAAGCGCCAGACGACGGTTCCCTCCCCGCCCCACCGGGCGTTCAAGCAGGTCACCTCGACTCCCGCTTCGCGCAGAGGGTGGACGAGAGGGCCTTCAGGAGCCAAGCAAAAGACTCGGGGCCACCAGCGCCGACGATCCAGACGTGTCGCGATCTGGACTAGGTTTTTTTCGGCCCCGCCTGGGTCCAGTTCGGTGATGCAAAAAGCAATCCGACATGGACGTGTCCCAAGGCCCCTTGCAACAGGAGGTGATGATGGTTCGAGGCGTTCGGACACCAAAATGACTCCCCGCTGAGATTTAGCTGCTGCTGGCCCAGCCCTTGAGCAATCCTCTCGTCGCGGCCTATGCTACCACGCCCGATGGAATCCGCGACTCAGAATCCACCGCGTTTGATCATTGCAGGCTCTTTCATTGCGCCGCAACCGCACGGCAGCAGTCAAACGCATGAATCCCTGCAAGTGGGGTGCTGGCCGGGAGCGGACCAGGTTCCGTCGCACCAGTGACTCTGGGTCCGCATGGGGCCGTTTTACGGCATTGCGAGACTGTCTTACAATAGTAGTCAGGGCATGTTGAGGTGAAAAAGCAGGGCGAAAACATCGACAGCGAATTTCCAGAAAAAGAACGCGGTAGCGACGTTACGGCGACTCATATGCGGCCTCAGACCGGGCTCCCACACGACGCGAAGGCCCATGTGTGCGTGCAAAAGGCGGACAGCCAAATGCCCGACTGGGACCGACTGGACCTGTACGACTACAACTTGCCGGAGGAGCTCATCGCGAAAGAGCCGCTCGCCGATCGCGACGCTTCGCGTTTGCTGGTGTTGGATCGATCCAGCGGCTCGATCCAGCACCGAACTTTTCGCGATTTGCCCGGGTTGTTGCGTCCCGGCGACTGTCTCGTTTTGAACGATTCGCGTGTGGTCCCCGCCCGACTGCTGGGCCGACGATTGGCCACCGGCGGTGCGTGGGAGGGTCTGTATTTGGAATCCACGCCCGACGGGCTGTGGAAACTCATTTGCCAAACGCGCGGCAAGTTGCAGCCGGGCGAGCGAATTGCCGTGGTCCCGGCCCACTCCATTCGTCCGCGCCAAGATGCTTTGGAGCGGCAGTCGTCTGAAGCCCGAGCGATTCACGAGGAACCGGACCGCGACGCACAGTTAATCCTCACTTTGCTGGAGGTGAACGCCGACGGTATTTGGCTAGCTCGGTGCGAACAGCCCGGGGATGCCCTCGATCTGCTTCAACAATTCGGCACGGTCCCGCTGCCGCCGTATATCCGACGCAAACTGGCCACCGCGACGGATTGGGATCGGTATCAAACTGAGTTTGCT
>JAADHY010000683.1 GCA_013151585.1 Planctomycetota bacterium | reverse complement strand
ATCCTGTGCCGAGCGGCTGCAAAGGAACACCTTCCTTTGCGGCCGCTCCGTCGATGCAATGGGGACAATACTTCTGCCGCGGGGTATCCCCGCAACTTCCTTGCTAGCCGGGTTGCGGCTAGTTGGAAAAACTTATGCGACCCTCTGGCCACGCAACAAAAATTGTGTCCGGTCTTCGCAGCGATTGCAATCTGAGTCTCGTAATTTCTCGTCCCAGAAAAGCGAAGGAGACGGCCTGCCTGACGAAATCGAAGCGGCGGCCGCAGCCGCGCCCGTCCGGCGCGATTGCCAAACTCGCGCCGCGCCGTTACATTTCTACAGGCTCGCCCCAGCGAGGACGGTCCGCGGATTCCTTTGGGCTTTTGATCTTCACTTTTCGTTCGGAACAAGTTTTTCATGTTCGCACAGATTCCGTCGACCCCGTACGACCTGCGGTTTTCGATCGCCGGCATTCCGGTGCGAGTCCATCCGATTTTCTGGGTCACATCGGCCTTTCTCGCGTGGCAACCGGGGCGGTTGGACTTGGTCTTTGTCCGCGTGCTGACAATTTTTTTGGCGATTCTGGTCCACGAGCTGGGGCACGCTTTTGTGACGCGCTGGTTCGGTTGGTATCCGGAAATCGTGCTCTACTTCTTCGGCGGTTACGCGACGACCACGCGCCATTCTGCTTGGAGAGACATCGCCGTGTCCGCCGCCGGCCCAGCCGCTGGCTTTGCCCTCTACTTCTTGCTGCTTTTTGTCGCCGTGCCTGCAGCCCAAAGCGGAGTCCTGCAAAACGAATTGCTGGTCGATGCCCTTGGGTTCTCGTTGTTCATCAACTTCGTCTGGAACGTGATGAACTTACTGCCTGTTCTGCCGTTGGACGGAGGACACATTAGCCGCGAATTTTTCTGCTGGTTGTCACCGCGGCGTGGTCTGGAGTGGTCTCTGAAGCTGTCGATCGTGGCATCGGGGGCCGTCGCTTTGTGGTCGCTCCGTTGCCTTCAGCTCAAAACGGGCGTTCTCGGACTGGACCCGCTTTTCCTGACAATCATGTTCGGCTATCTCTGCTATCAAAGCATCTTGGCTCACCAAGCCGTCATGCGGGGCTATTGGTGAAATCAACAAGGGCACGGGACGCCGGTCACCAAAACTGAGAATTATCTCCCGATGAAACGGCAATCGTGACAACGGCCGTCGATTGAAGGCAGATCGACTGATGAGCGGACATGTTTGCCCATGGTGGGGCGGCTATTTCATCGATAATCCTCTCCGACGACTCATCCATCCGCCCCGACGAATTCTGGCTCCCTACGTACACTCTGGCATGACCGTCTTGGATTTCGGATGCGGGATGGGCGTTTTTAGCATTCCGATGGCATCTTTGGTCGGCCCGACCGGGCGGGTGATCGCCGTCGATCTTCAACAAGAAATGCTGAGAGTCCTGGCCAAACGGGCTCGAAGGGCGGGCGTTGCCGACCGCATCCGTCTCTACCAGTGCGAAGCGGACTCGCTGGAGGTGACCGATCCGGTGGATTTCGTCCTAGCCTTTTACTCGGTCCACGAGGTGCCCAACGTTCGGAGGCTCTGGGCGGATTTGTTCGCGTGTCTTCGACCGAGCGGCTCACTCCTGTGGGTCGAGCCCATTGGGCACGTGCCCAAACGGATGTTCGCTGAGATGCTGAAATCTGCCGAGGAGTCGGGCTTTCGTTTGCGTGACCGCCCGAGAATCCGGCTCAGTCACTCAGCACTGCTGGTGAAGCCTTGAGCCCGAAACGGGGGCATTGCTAACGCGGCCTGCCCGCCGCAACCACGAGCGTGTAAGTGTGAGCGGAAAAGGCGCTAGCCTCCGGTACTTCTTGGCTATCCGAATGCATCCGACCGCTCGCTAGCGCGTTGCGATTGCAAACTATTTTGGCCGCAAGAAAATGTTCGCCCCGCGCGCGCATGTTGGGAAGGACGAGACTAACGTCGGACTCACCCGTTTTTGCGGTTGGTTGAGCGGTCACGCGAGCTGATACTCCCGATCCTTTAGGATGCCGGGCATGGGCACGGGGTATTTTCCGTCTTTGTCCGCTTGCACGGGAGCGGGGGAACTTGTCGTGAACTTGTCGACGTTCGGGGCGAATTCGTGGGGACAGTTCAGCATCTGCTCGTATGTGATGACTTGCCCTGTGTGTGCGGCCATTCGGCCCATTGACGTGACCAAGCTCGCGATGGTACCGCGTTCGGCTTCGTTGTAGCGGCGGTCCTCGCGGATCGCCTGAATCAAATCTTCCCATTCCATCTGGTAAGGATTGGGTTCCGGCTGAGGGAACGCCCAGACCAAACTGTTCTTTGAAAACGTCTGGTCACGAAAGGTACGAACCCGCCCCGGTGTGTGAGCCGAGGTCGAAATAATCGCGCTGCCTTTGGTGGCGTGCGCGTAGCTGGCAAACTCGTTGTGGCAGCCGGACATGTTGCGCCCGTAAAAAAACAGTTTGGTCCCGTCTGGGTAGGTAAACTCCACGGCGTAGTTGTCGAAATTCTGATCAACACCGGTATTGCGATAATGCCGGCCGCCCGTCGCGTGGGCTTTGATTGGCCAAGCGCCTTTCATCCACGAGCACTCATCGATCTGATGGATGTAATAATCACTGAAGCATCCACCGCTGGCCCAAAGAAAACTGTGAAACTTACGAATCTGGTACATGAGCTCGCTGGAATCTTTCGGCGGTGGGCCGCACGTGGCGGAGTAGCCCGACATGCGGTATGCGCGCAAGGCGATAATTTCGCCGATTTCGCCCGAGTCGATCCGCTGCTTCAACTGTTGACGGCCACGACAGTGCCGCACCATCAGTCCGACGCCCACCTCTTCAGGTTTTTCTTGACCGATTCTTCCGCAAGTCTCAGCATGCGGCGGGTTGTGGGACCGTCGACGGTGACGGGTTTTTCCATAAAGACGTTAATGCCCTTCTGAATTGCGTACTGGAAATGCACCCACCGGAAGGCAGGAGGCGTCGTGAAGATGGCGACGTCGCCCGGCCGCAGGCAGTCGATCGCCCGTCGATACGCGTCGAAGCCCAAGAATTGGCGATCCGCGGGGACGTCCATCCGCTTGTGAAATCTGTGTTCCAAACTTTTGAAACTACGCGACAGACGATCTTCGAAGACATCCGCCATCGCCACCAGCTTGGTTGGACCACTCTTGACAGACAACGCGTTTGCGGTCGCTCCCGTACCCCGACCGCCGCACCCGATCAGCGCAATGCGAATTGTGTTGTCTCCTCCCGCGAACAGATGCGGCATGGGCGCGATGGCGACAGCCGATGCTGCGGCCGCCTTAGCGCTTGTCTTGAGAAACTCGCGACGAAGCACACCGCTGTTCTGTTTACTCATAATGGACTTCCCTCATCATTATTGTTAATCAAACTTTGACCATGCTAAGCGGACTTCTGCGAAGCTGCTTCGGAAGCCACGTCCGCGGCGGAACTTGGGTGCGGTTCGCGGATCGCGATCCACCTTCTCATGGGGAGTGCGACCGCCGGTTTGCAATGCGTTCTCCCAGGGGAGGGGCTCCTGCTCATGTCGGTCGTCGGAGCGAAAACGACGGTTCAGGTCACAAATAAATGACTTTCGCCACCTCATGCATCGCGTTCATGATATCGCTCATGCAACTGGGAGTGCCCGTTAACGGCTTTTCTTTCAATTGAAAGTAGTCCAAGCACGTGGAGCACAAGAGGACCTTCGAGCCTCGGTCGATCAGGGTTCGAAGGAGCCTGGAAACAGGGGAACCCTGCAAAGCGAGCTTCACCCCGTCCGAGTAAAGCAAAAGGTATTTGGGGACGTGCTCATCTTCGGCAGTAATGCTCAGGAACTTGTCGAGCAGCGTCTGGCAAAGGTCCTCCGGCCCGAACCCCATCCCCTTCTTGCTGAGCACGATCGCTTCGTCGCGAATCGAGGGCGAGCTCCTTCCGCCGCTTGCGTCTTGTCCGGCCATGATTGTCTCCGTATCTTCGTCGTCGCTGAGCTGCCTTCGCAGGCTCGGCCGTCCCGTCTTTCCGGAAAAGGCCCATTCCCTGGGGCGTTGATCAGCCCGTTGTCTTCAGCGAGGAATCGTGACACCTGCGTCCACGTCTTCGTGAGGGCAGTCCGAGCCGGTCAGTCGCGGTTCACTTCGCTCGACGCCGGACTCGCATCGATATCAGTCGGTCCTTCCAGGCCAACGGTTGTCATTGCTTCCCGGAAAACGCCTCCGTTCGTACTGTAGACTTGAAGGGCCTTTGGTCGCAAGCGATGCAACGTATCGCGATTGCTGCTTGCTGCCGGGGAGCTGTTCGCTGGTGCGAGGACGCGCTACAATGTCGCACGGCCACGGGGGCGAAGGTGTGACTCCTTGTCTCGTGTTCAGACATTCGTTGGTGAAAACTCAGCGTTAAGGGGATGCGCAAGCCCGAGACCTTACAGCTAAGCGGATGGAGGCTTGCCGCCGCTGTTGGA
>JAADHY010000214.1:2870-4878 GCA_013151585.1 Planctomycetota bacterium | reverse complement strand
AATCCCCAAGACCTGCAAGGCCGCTCCACGCCGATCCAAACTGCCGCTGGAGGTGCCCACGTCGATGACCGTATCCTGCGCTTTGAGGATCGCGCCCGCATCGATCATCACGGTCACGCCTTGCGGCACGTTGAAGGTTCGGCCATCCTCCAGAGCGTTGAAGGCGTCATTACGACCGATCAGGTAGGGCTGGTTGTCATTCAGTGTCTGCCAGTCTCCGTCAGGGCCGGGGTTACCCACGATGCGGACGATGTTGGGAGCCCCCAGCAGAGCCGGCGTACCCGAGAGGTCCAGACGCGTGGAACCGTTGACCCGGACGACCGTCCCGCCGGCGATCAAATCCGCCGACAAGCCCGCAACTCCGGCATTGTCAATCGCCGCTTCGATCGCCGCGGCGAGGGCGGCCTGGTCGTCGTTGGCCGTGAACGCGACTTGTACGTCGCCCGTCCAGAAGCCGTCATCGTCGAACTCGAAGACGGTTTTTGTCGTGCCGTGGTGGATTTCAAATGTCTGACCGTCTTGGATCGCGGCGCCGCCAGCGGTGGGGATCACAATGCGGGAACCGGCATCAGCAAGCGCCTCGTCGATCTGGTTGTACGGACTGCCCAAAGAGCCATCGCCGCCGGCCGAGGCTGTCTTGTCGACAAAGATCGTGGGCCCGGCCTGAAAATCAAACTCGTAGACCCCGCCCGGCTGGCCGTCGCCATCGCCGTCCAAAGCCCGGCCCGTGGTGTCCTGGATGCTAGAAGCCGGTACCGCAGGAGTGAAAGACAGATTCAAGTTGTACGGACCTTCGGTCCGCCCGCCCCAACCGCTATTGTCAATCTGCGGGTCGAACTGATCGTTGCCCGTGCTAGTGACGGCCAAGTAATACGTGCCGGCTTCCAATGCGAGCGACAAGAACGGATCGTCGCCGAAATAGTCATCGTTGCGAGCGATGATCTCCCGGTTGCCGCTGCCGTCTTCGCGGTAAAGCGTCAGCAAGGCATCTAGGCGTTGCGCTCCGGCGCCATTCAACCGCTCGGCCACAACCTCAGCCGTGACCGTTCCCGCCTCGTCCAACGTAAAGGTGTAAAGGTCGATGTCGGTACTGTCGAGCTGATGGATCATACGGCCGTGAAGGATGTCGTGGTCGCCGGGATAGACCGGAGCGGTGGTGAACTCGTCGCTCATGATGGCAGGAAGTTCGTAATCGTGTCCCAGCCCAATCGCGTGACCGATCTCGTGCAGTGCGGTCCGGAACCAAAGGCCGCCGTACGGATCCTGCCCAGACTGGAAATCGACAGCGTCCATGATCACCATCCCGGGACCGCCCAAACCAAGCACTCCACCGGGACCACTCGTCGCGCCCAAAACGGAGAGATCGCCTGTGACGACGGTGATCCCCGATGCAGGCGTTTCATAGAACTGGATGCCCAGATAGTAGCTGTAGAGTTCGAAGATCTGCCGCGCCAGGTCTTTCTGCTCTTCCGTGATCAAGTTGTGCAGGTTGTTTCCTTGCGCATCCTGGCCATAAACGTCTTGGAAGTTGTAGGCTCGGATGGAAATGCCCGCGCCTCCCGAACCGGCGTTCAGGTGGATTTGATACGCGACGTCGCGATGCCCTGGTGCGGTTTCGTTGATGACCTGGGTCAGCCCCGCCGGTCCGTTGTCGATGGCCTGTCCCACGATCTGCTGGCCGGCCAGTCCCAATGTTCCCAGGTCCGTCGCGCCGGCGAAGCTGGAATTGGTGGCGTCGTTGGGAGCAAGCGCGTTGTCGGTGGCGATGGTGATTCGGTAAAAGCCCGTTGTCGTGCCACCAGTCGGGTCAACGTATCCGTTTCCGCCGTCGATGACGTCGTAATTGACGTTTCCGCTATCCGACACGCCCAGATAGTAAGTCCCGGCTGGGGCGCCGTAATAGCGTAAGATGTCGGGGGCGCCCGCTGCCCCGGAGTTGACATTAAGCGGCGAGCCGCCCTCGACGAGGGCCGTCACTTGAGGCGTCGCGTCAGTCGTGTTGTCGACG
>JAADHY010000214.1:0-2838 GCA_013151585.1 Planctomycetota bacterium | reverse complement strand
AAAGCAATCAGGATGGACTCTCCGGGCAGAGCGCCGCCGCTGACAAGCAGGTCGTCACGTCCCTCGGTGGTGGTCGCGACAACGACTTGCGGATTCGTGCCTCCCGTCAGATCATTTCGCGCGACCGTGATTTCGGAGACATTCGTGTCAACCAAACTACCGACAAACTCGATCGTCAGCGGCGAGTTCGGGAGCGGGCCCCCGGTCACCACAACGTTTCCCAGCCCGATGGTAGGCAGCGCCTCCAGGGCAGCGTCGACCGCCGCAGCGTCGGCATCCCAGGACAAATCCGCCGTCTCCTGGCCGTTGAAGGCCAGTCTGAAAGTCCCGCCTGTCGGATTCCCTTGAATCTGCAAACTTTGGACCTCATTGGCGCCCAGATTGGAAAGTGCAGCCAAAGCATCTCGCACCTGCTGAGCTGTTGCGGTGAACGGGAGCGCCGCTGTTTGCTGGCCGTCCAACTCGAGCTTAAAAGTGCCGGTCGTTGGCACACCGACAAAAGATAATTCTTGAATCTCGTTGCCCGTCACCACATTTCCGTTTTGATCGAACAAACGTAAGGCGGTGTCCAGGCCGGGCTGCGGGCTCACGGTGACGTCCAGAGAAACGGAATCAGCCGGCAGATCGAATGGGTACAAATCCACGTCATTCTCGGCTCCGAACGTGGCGTCGTCACCTATGTACCCCGAGGCCACAAAGTCGTCAGGCGTGTCGAAGAGCGTTCCGAGCGTTTTCACTACGGTGTCATTGCTATCTCTTTCCGAGGACCGCCCGATGCGCAGCCGAAATGTGGAATCGGGCAATGCGTTGGCGAAGGTGAGAACGGCCTTGTCCTCCACGGAGTCGTAAGTGACTGACTGAGGCAACAGGATCGTATCGTCGTCCGTCTGGACCGTGCCGCGAGTGTCGATGAGCTGGTAAAAGCGAGGCATCGTGGCCGTGGCCGGATCCAGGTCGTCATCGTTGAAGTAGACGACGATTTGGTCTTTCCGCTGCTGCAACGTGTTTCCAACGCGCTCGATCGGCTGCGGGACGACCGCAACCACCTGCGGCGGCAAATCGATCTCAAACTGGATGTGCTGATCGATGCCGGCATTAAACGCCGCTCCCGAAATGTTCTGCAGAGTGTTGAGCGGGTCGGACGGGTTCGTGCCGTCACCAACAATCGTTATCAGATAATCATCGTCGGGCAGACTGTCAGCGAACCGGAAAAGCACCTCGTTGGGCGCGTCGGCTTTGACTTCCACGTACCCTGGGACCAATTCCACGTCCGACGCGCCGTCCAGCGTCAGCGTTTCGGCCTGAGCCGTAGTGGCGACGGCCGCTGCCGGATCACCATAAACCAGCGTGGCTTCAATGATCTGACGCGCCTGGATATCGCTGTTGATCGCGTTGACGGCTTGTTGCGCGGTCGTGGGATTGGTAGCGTTCGTGTCTAGAGTGAGAACGACCCGGCGCTGCGCTTGATCAACCGTCACCAACGGGCCTGTTCCTCCCCGGTCGGCCAATTGGATGTCCACAACGATGCCGTTCCCGTCCGGTCCGGCTTGTCTGGCCGAAAAGCGGACTTCCACAGCGCCGTTCGTGTTGAAATCGGTCTGGTTCGACGCGACGTTCGCGCCCGTCAAAACCATCGTCGTTCCCGAAACGATCGACGTCGGGAAGGTGTTCGGATCACTCAAATTGTCGTGCCGCAGGGCGAGCGTCACCAGTTTGGCGGCGTCCGGGTCGTTGTTCACAGCGGCGACCAAATCCTGAGACTTGGTCGGCTTGCTCGCGTTGGTGTTCAACGTGACCGTGATCGTATCGCCGACGACGCTGATCGCCGGATCGGCCGACCACGGCCCCAGGTCGGCGGCCTGGAAAACCAAAGTAACGCCATTGCCAGTCACGCCCGCCTTTTTGGCCTCGGCATCGACGACGACGGTTCCGTTGGTTCCGAAGTCGGTGGCGCCTTCCGCGAAGTCAAAGTCGCCATCGCCTCCGGCACGAACAATCCGAATGCTCTGGAACGCAGCCTCGTTAATGTCCGTCCCAGGGCCGGGAGCGATCGTTTCGCCGGGGTTGAAAACAAACGTCAATTCCCGCGGCGCATCGGTCAAGACATCGCCATCCCACAGGAGGTCCGGGCTGGCGTCCGCCGTTTCGTTCACTTCGATCTGTACCAGCGTCGGCCCGGGCACCAAGGCCCCAGAGATGCTGTAGTAACCCAGGCTCCCGTAATCGCTGTAGCCGGGATCGCCGGCGGTCGCCGCTCTTCCGACACCGTCCACGGACACGTAATAAACACCGCTGGTGAGATATTGGCTAAGCGTGGCGTCGAGAGCATCTGTCGGGTTGCTCGTCGCGAGAACATTTCCACTCGAATCGTAAAGCGTCGCTTCGATATCCAGGTTCGGACTTCGATAGAAGGGCTCGATGCTGAGCTGCACCGTTCCCGCTTCGACGCTGAATTGGAAATAGTCCACATCCGTGTTACGTTCAATGATCCCATCGCCCGCAATGTCCGTATCGGGTGTCAGGTGCCCTAAATACGTGGCCGCGCCCGTGCTGTCGCCATGATCGTCGCTCCGGTAGGTGAACCCATTTTGGGTGACGATGATGTCCAGGTCGTCTTCGGTGTTGTCGGCATCCGGGTATTCGCCGCGACTCCATTGGACCAGATTTCGGGAATAGCCGACTCCCATGATCGGAGCCCAACTGGTGGCTCCCGAACCGTGTCCGCCGTAATACTCCTGGCTGCTCGTGCCGTCGTGGAGCAGCCCGAGAGCGTGCCCCACTTCATGGGAAGCGGCTTCCGCCACGCCCTTCTCACTCACGTTGAAGACAAAAGCAGGC
>JAADHY010000272.1 GCA_013151585.1 Planctomycetota bacterium | reverse complement strand
GGACTTCATCGACTTTGCCCGCTCCGAGGGCCGCTTCGCCAAGCACTTCGACAAAGAGGGCAACCCGTCGGAACTGCTGCTGCGCACCCGCGACGAACGACTCGAAAACTGGCGCTTGCTCCAGGAACTGGCCGGTCTGCGCTGACAGCGGCCTCGGGGAAGAGCCTCTCTCGCCTCCGCCCTCTCAGCCGTCGCGGCGGAGATGTTGGACCCACGCGGGAGGGACGTTGCAGAAGACCCAATCCCGGCGGAAGCGATACCGCGACAGGTAGCGTGAAACAACCTGATCCACTCCGCGCAACCGCTGCCGCTCGTTCCGCCGTCCCACACGCATCCGCACGGCCCGCAGGAACATGTATTCAAAGTAGGAAAGCACTCCTTCCGGCGCCAGCAGTCGAAAAAAACAATCGAAGATCTCCTCGACCAGCTCAGGCGAAAAGTTATTCAGCGGCAGCCCGGAAATGATGAAATCGTACGGCTTGTCGGCCCGAAACTCTTGAATCGGGCAGTGATGCAATCGGGTCTGCTCGGCCACAGCGCGGAACTGCGGCTCGCTGTCCAGTCGATCCCGCAAGATGGCCACGAATTGATCGTTCAGCTCGACCAAGTCGAGCCGGTCTTCCGGCCGCATCAACCCGACGATTCGCCGAGTGACCGGGCCGGTTCCGGGGCCAACTTCCAGGATGCGAACCGGCCGCGTGTGCAAGGCCAGCGGACGTGTCAGCGCCCGGGCCAAAAACCGGCTGCTCGGCAGAATCGCTCCGGTCGTTTCGTAGCGAGCCCGAAACTGGCGGAAGAATTCAGCGTATTCTTTCAAAAGACTCGGCATCGTTCTTTTCGTCGCGTCCGGCGAGAGTTTTAGTTGTGCGGAGTCCGGCGTCGTGAGTGATCACGACGCCGCATGGCCAGGCCCGGCGGTCACGGCGGTTCGCCCGGCTGCGCGGTCCGTTCAGCAGCGACAGTCCGGATCTGCTCGGCCACATTCAGCCCGACCAAATCGCTCCAGGCGTCCAAAAGTCGACCGAACACCGGACCCGGCCGGCCGTCGCCGATGGGTGAGCCGTTCAGCCGCGTGACCGGCAGCAAACAGTAGGGCGTCGAAGAGGTGAAAGCCTCGTCAGCGTTCAGCACATCGTAGACGCGTAGATCGACCGCGCGGTATCCGAGTCCCAAGTGGACAGCCAGTTCCGCCACCACCTTTTGGCTGACGCCGGGCAGCGTCGTCCGCTCCGTCGGGGTCAGCAGTTCATTGTCGCGTACGATGAAAAAGTTCCCGCTGCTCGTCTCTGTGATGAAACCGTCGCGGTCGAGCAACAGCGCGCTGGCTTCCGGATCCAGACCGCGGGTCTCGCGATCGGCCAGGTACCAATGCAGACGACTGCGGTACTTGATGCGGGGATCAAGCGAATCGGGCGGAATGTGTCGCGTGGCGGGCGTGATGAGATGTTGGCCGTGGTCGAGCTTTGTCGCCCAAAGCTCGAACGGCAACGGAAAAGTGTGAACGCAGACCGTCGGCGCTTTCGCCCTCTCGGCACCGGCCGCTCCCACGTACGTCCGGTTCAGTCCGGCCGTAACGAAAAGCACGATGCCCAAATCGTGACTAGCGGGAAGGAGCTTTCCGTTGTGGGCCAGCACGCGCTCCACGATGGCCTGAAACTCGTCGGTCGATGGAACCGGTTCGAAGCCCACAGCGTTCAGCGACCGCTGCAGCCGCGCCAAATGATCTTCGAGCCGAAACGGTCGATGGCCGAACGTGCGGACCATCTCCGTCACCGATGCCCCCTGCACCAGTCCGAGATCGAAAACGGAGACCCGAGCTTGGGAGATCGGTACCCATTGTCCGCTCAAATACGCGATCGGCTCGGTCATTTCCTGAGCGACTCTCCTTGCGGCTTCCTGAATCTTGCGGCAAAGCGGGCTCAGTATATCGCCCCTCGAGGAAAACCGAAATCGCGGCGGAGTACGTGAGCGTAACTTCGAGAGAAACCAGTCAAGGCGGACCTACGCGATCAGGACGTCGGGCGACGCGTAACCACGATCGCCTCTATCAGTGCGATTTCGTCTAGTGCCCGCACCGCGCCGGCACGACGCCACGTTGGTTTTCATCGCTCTTACACTGCGATATACTGGCCGGCTGGGGCGGCCTGTTGGGAGGCTGCTTCGGTCCACGCAGAGGAATCGGCGCAGAGTTCAGGAGGCCCGGTTCCGTCCGTCAACGCTTTGGTGAAACGGATCGGGTGAGACAACGAAAGGCAGAGGAGATGACCGTTCCGAGAATCGTCCCGGGGGAAACACGGATTGGCTGGATCGGCACGGGCGTGATGGGCAGCAGCATGGCCGGCCATTTGATCGACGCCGGTTTTTCGGTGACGGTTTTCAACCGCACGAAGCAAAAGGCCGATTCTTTGCTGGCGAAAGGGGCGGCGTGGGCCGAGTCGCCGAAAGCCGTCGCCGAAGCATCGGACGTGGTCTTCACGATTGTGGGCTTTCCCGCGGATGTCCGGGAAGTCGTGTTGGGCGATAACGGAGCTTTGGCGGGAAGTAAACCGGGCAACGTTTTGGTCGACATGACCACAAGCGACCCGTCGCTGGCGGTGGAGATTTACGAGGCGGCGAAGGCGAAGGGCGTTTTCAGCGTCGATGCCCCGGTTTCCGGCGGAGACGTGGGGGCGAGAAACGCAACGCTTTCGATCATGATCGGCGGGGATCGGGAAGTTGTCGAAGCCCTTCAGCCGTGCTGGGAGGCCATGGGCAAGACGATCGTCTACCAGGGGCCGGCCGGGTCGGGCCAGCACACGAAAATGGTCAACCAGATTCTGATCGCCACGAACATGCGTATGCGAAGCCCTGTTGTACGGGTATAAGGCGGGGCTGGACCTGGAGACGGTGATGAAGTCCGTCGCCAGCGGGGCGGCCGGAAGCTGGTCGCTGTCCAACCTGGGCCCGCGAATTATGGCGAACAACTTTGATCCGGGGTTCTTCGTCGAACACTTTATTAAGGATATGGGCATCGCTCTGGAAGAAGCCAAGAGGATGGGGCTGGCGTTGCCGGGTTTGGCCTTGGCTCATCAGCTTTACCTGGGCCTGAAAGCGCAGGGACACGGGCGAAACGGCACGCAGGCCTTGGCCTTG
>JAADHY010000228.1 GCA_013151585.1 Planctomycetota bacterium | reverse complement strand
GGGCGCCGTTGGGAAAAGCTGGCTATGCTGCCCGTGGCGCCGTTCATCTTGAACGTCATCTTACTATGCAACAGTCGCGGAGCGTTCCTGTCGTGTTTCGCAACGTGCGGAGTGCTTCTCTTTTTTGCACCACGCCGCACACGCAAACAGGTCGTCCTGCTGCTAGGGCTGGGGACCATCGCGCTATTCGTGATGCTTCGTGATCCCCGGATTATTGACCGGTTCATGACGGTTTTCGTTCCTTCGGAGGAAATGGACGCAGTCTCCGGCAGCCGCATAAGCTACTGGAAGGCGGGTTTGCGGATGATTGGCGATTATCCGTTGGGGGCGGGGGGAAATGGGTTCAAGCGCGTGCACGGGCCCAAGTACATTGTCGAAGTGAACAATCAGGTGTTCAGTGCGAGGGCCGTTCACAATGGGTACATTAACGAGGCGTGTGAATGGGGCATACAAGGCTTCATTTTGCGAATGGTCTTCGTAGGCGCGGGACTCGTGCTACTATGGCAAGCGTCGCGCCGGCCGCTAGTGACGGACGCTCGCGAGGAGCTTTTTGCCCGGCTTATGGCGATATGCCTGCTGGCCGGGATGGTCGGCTTTCTGGGAACCTGCATGTTTGGGGATCGGCTGGACAACGAGTGGGGTTACTGGATGGTCGGACTGGCGGTGGCTCATGCGCGGCTTTACGCGGCGCCGGCGCGCGAACCTGAGGAATCGTTGCGCGAACCCTCGTCGTACGCGGGAATCCTCGGCCACTCTGGTCCCTCGGTACCTAGAAGCGCCTGACGTAAGACCGACGACTTCGCTTGTCTCGCAAGGGAAAAGGCACGCAACGCCCTTTACGCTGAGCACTTCCGTTGCGCGCACCGGCGCGACAATGCCGGAAACGCGGCGCAAAGGCACACCCGATAAGGTCCCGCAAGCCGGGTCCTCGCGACCACGCGTACCGGCGCGTAGCCAGCTTGGCGCTGCCACGTAAAGTTCCGATTGATTTAAGATTGAGGATTACAGGTGCGAAATTCGATGGCCGTCTGGCCATGGAGCAGACGGCACTGGACGAGCAACGCCGTCCGACCAGTTGCGTCCGCCGGGCCCGCTGGGATGGACAGACCGTCTACATCAAGCGGTATTCGATCGGCGATTGGGGCCGGACCGAGGAGGTGGTGCGAGCCAGGCTGGGACGCGAGTGTCGGCTGGTGCGACGGATGCACGAGAGCGGCTTTTTTGGGGGCCGGCTGGGGCTGGTCAAGGTGCTCGAGGCGGACCTGGACTCGTGCACTCTGGTCACGGCGGAGGCGCGCGGCAGGCCTCTAGGCGAATTGGTCCTGTCGCGCTTTCAGGGGCGTTCGGCCCGGCAGGCCCTGGCCGCGATGTTCCTGGCCGGGCGATGGCTGCGCCAGTTTCAACAGGTGGTTGCGGACGAAGACGATGCCGTGCCGATCAGCGATTACGATCCGTTGGACATGGTTGCGTATTGCCGATTCCGGTTGGAAAAAATGCGCGAAGTGGGCTACCGGTGGCCGGACCGGCAGTTGGAACAAGCGATCTGCGGGCGCGTCGGGGAGCTGCTGGCCCAGTCGACCGACGGAGATCGGCGGCTCGTGTGGACCCATGCGGATTACGCTCCGGGCAATATTATCTGGGACGGTCGAGTGCTGACGCCGATCGATTTCGGCATGGCTCATTTGGATCGGCCCTTGGTGGACGTGACCTACTTCATTCATCGGCTGGAGATGCAGCGGGTCTACCGCCCGTGGCGGCGGTGGCCGATCGGGCTGTGGCGGCGTGCCTTCCTGCGCGGTTATGGACGCCCGGACGCCGAAAACTCGCCTATGTACCAGGCGTGCATGATCCGCCACCTGATCTGCCGCGTTTTGACTTACGTGCGCCGACCGCCTCGCGACTTGAAGCAGAAACTGCACGACAAATGGGTGCGAGGCTGCGTGCGGCGGCGGATCGCCGCGTTGTGCACCCGTTGAATGCTACCAGGAGCATCTGGGCCGTACGCCAGGAATCGATGCGATCACGACTCCTCAAACTTCGACACATGCCACCGCGCGAAGTCGCTTGGCGTGTGCGCCAACGTGTGCGGATGGCCCGAGAGGCGCTGGCCTATCGGTGGGGTGGGCGGCGGGCTGCTCTGGGTGACCACGTGGCGGCGGGCTCCAGCGTCGGGTTCCTTCGGGCGGCTGCCCAGCTGATGGTGGGGACGGGCCGGCGGGAGAAAGAGCGGCTGGAACGGGAAGCGGAGCAGATGGCGAGAGGGCTTTGCCAGGCGGCCGGAGAGCGGGCCGAGCATATCCTGTCCGGAACGTGGCCTCTGCTCGGACACTCGCTCGATCTGACGCGCTCGATCGATTGGCACAACGATCCCCGGTCCGGTTACGCGTGGCCAAGGGCATTCTATGCAGACGTGCTACGCCGCCGCCGTCCGAAAGACGTGGATGTGAAATACCTGTGGGAACTGGGGCGACAGCAGTATGTGGTGGAGCTCGCACGGGCGTGGTTTTGGACCGGCGACGAGCAGGCTGCCGGGTGGGCCCGCGAGTTGGTTCTGAGCTGGATCCGCGAGAACCCGTTGTACGAGGGCGTCCATTGGACCAGCGCTTTGGAAGTGGCGGTGCGAGCGATCTCGTGGATCTGGACCTTAGCCACGCTGGCCGACTGGGACAGATGGCAATCGGCCGAGCTGGGCCAGATCGTGGCTAGCCTCGCTGAGCATGCCGATTATTTAGAGCACCACCTCTCCTTTTATTCGAGCCCTTACAATCACCTCATCGGCGAAGCGACGGCACTTTATCTGATCGGGTGGCTTTTCAGCCGGGCGGTAGAAGACGGAGGAGAACGTAACGGAGGCTATCTGCCGGACGAGAGCAGCGAAGAGGCCACNNAGGCGGAGCGCTGGCGGCGGCTGGGCCGAGAGGTGCTGCTGGAGCACGGGCCGAAGCAGTTCTATGAAGACGGTTTCTGCGTCGAGCAGGCGACAGGGTACCACTATTTTACCTTGGGCTTCCTTTCAATGGCTCTTGTGGCGGCGCGCCTGGCAGACGAACCGCTGGAAGGACTCGAGGCGGTGGTACACCGTGCGTATCGGGCCGGCGCGGCTTTTCGCCAGCCGGACGGGCGCTGGCCGGCCATTGGCGACGTCGACTCCGCCCGCTCGATCCCCGTCCATCACCACGATTTCTGGGACTTCAATTCACTCTGCTCGCTCGGCGCCGTGCTTTTTGACGACCCGGAGTTGATCACCGAGTTCAGCGGACCGGGTGAAGAGGTGTACTGGCTCTTGGGGGCCGACGGCGTCGAGCGATGGGACGAGCTGAGAGGCGGAGAGCGGGGAGCCAAGGGTCGAGGGTCGAGGGCCGAGAGCGGGGAAAGGCGGAGAGCGGAGAACAGAGAGCGGAGAGTCAGGTTAAGCAACCAAGTGATCAAACGACCGGGTCACCAGGCTGCCGTCTTGCCTGACTCCGGCTACGTCATTGCCAGCGATGGGCGCGATTGGTTGCTTTTCGACGTGGGGCCGATTGCTGACGGACTGTATCCTGATGCTACGCCGTCGGCGGCTCACGGCCACGCGGACATGCTGCAGGTGTTGTACTTCATGGATGGCCGCCCCCTATTGGTCGATTCCGGCATGTACACGTACCACGGCGTTCCGGAATGGCTGGACTACTTCCGGGGCCCAGCGGCGCACAACACGATCGAGATTGAAGGAGCTCCGGTGGTCCGGTCCGCGGGCGGGTTGGCTTGGTCGCATGCAGCTCCTCGTCCTGAATGGGAGGCAAACTTGTCGGAACAGGCATGGTTGGCTTGTGGTTGCGCTGGCTGGGGAAGAGGCGTTACTCTGAAACGCTACTTGTTGGGACTGCCTGGCGTGGGCCTATGGGTAGCGGACCGGGTGCGGTCGCCTAGAGCGCGGCGCGTGCGCTGGAATTGGCAGCTTGCATGCGGCCAAGCCGTCTGTCATTTGGAGTCCGCTGGCAAAAGTCGGACGGTTAGTTTTCGGAATGGGATGCTGGCCACATGGTCCGATGACGCCGAGTTAGCCATGCGCATCGAACAGCCTCAGGACGGCGAACCAACCAGCTGGCGAGCGCCGGGATACGGCCAGATCGAGCCGGGATGCCGGATTGTGTGCGAAGCCGGGCCGGCTGCCGATTTGTTGGCGGTGACCTTTGTCGGCCCGACACACGTGCCTGCTGCCGTCCGGCTAGATGGACAAACGCTCGTCTGCGGCCAGGACGAATCGGTCACGGCCTGGATCGAGATCAACTGGAAAGACCTAAGCGTCCAGTGGAGGGTCGGGCCGCCCCATCGCGAATTCGTAGCTGCCGCGTGCGATTGAAGTTAGCGCCATTCTCTATCGGCGCCGCGACAAAGGGCGACCTCGGTCAGCCTGTGCGGCGATCGCCGTTGGATTTCCTTAGCCCGACTTTTGCCATTTTCCGGCTGTGGTCTATCTGGACAGGGAGGAGGGATTTGCGCATAAGAAGACTCCTTTCTGGGGGTGCAAGTCGGGTGGTT
>JAADHY010000493.1:2897-3689 GCA_013151585.1 Planctomycetota bacterium | reverse complement strand
CTGATTCTGATGGGGCGGGTTTTGTCGGGGATTCCGCTCGCTGGTGCGGCGCTGATCGGCGCGTTGGTCACTTTGCTCCGCAGCGCGGCGAGTCAGGCGGAGCCCAGCGAATCGACTGATCCAAAGCTGATCCCCGCCCGATCGACTCGCATCCGGCTTTCTCGGTCCTTCTTGCGGCAGCTTGGCATTCTGGAATCAGAACTCCGCAAAACGGCGATGGAAGAAGAATGGACGATCGACTGGCAGACTCACGAGGCCGCTCACAGCGCCGCCCGCGCGGCTCTGCAGCGTCGCGATTACTCGGCCACACTGCGAGAGCTGGCTAAGTCCATCGACGCTTTGATGGCCGGCGTTCATGCGTACCGGAAGCAGATCGTTCGGGAGGCTCGCTGGGGCAAGAGCGGCGGGCTCGGAGGGTGACATCTCGCTCCGACCGGCTTCGGTTCTTGCACCGGCTTTGATTCCCCGCTCACTGGTCAAAGTAGTGTAGAATGCAGTGACACTTGTAAAGCCGCTTTTGGGTGGGCCGTGCCCACCCTGCGAGGGCTTACCAGAAGAACAAAGTTCGGGTGGAAGGGCGAAGCTGCTGCCGAGGCCGCAATGTAAAGCCGCCGCAACTGGTGCATTCGCGAATCGCTTCAGGGGACGGGACACGGGCTTGCCAGCTTCGAGCGTCGGATGGTAAACTCCTGCCCCAACGAGCAGTGAAGATTCTACTTCCGAAAAAGCAGTCGGACACGGGATTTCGGATTCGCGTGCGGTGGTGAAGCGCGGTCCGGGCGAGGAATGCTG
>JAADHY010000493.1:0-2892 GCA_013151585.1 Planctomycetota bacterium | reverse complement strand
AATGCTGGTGGGACAGGGAGGTCATCTTGTTTTTGACCCGCTCTCTTTGGCGCAAAATGGTTTTTGGCCTGGGGATGGTCCTGGTCATGCTGACCATCCTGTCGCTGAGCGGCATCATCGGCCTGATCTCTTACCGGAACGTGGTGAATGATCCCGTGTTCAACGTAAGCCGGGCGCCGCGTCAGGCCGACCTACTGGCCGCACTGGCCTCGCTTCAGGTGGCGCTGGAACCGCCGAGCAGTCCCGACGCGTTGCGTGATACTCCGCTTCGGTTTCCAGAGGCGATGGAGCGGGTGCGCGAGGTGATCCGTCGGTACCGGTGGCGGCTGGATGACCTGCCGCCGTCTAACCGAGCGGCCGTCACGCAGCGGATGCTTTCCAGCATCGAAGCCGGCCTGGATGCCCTGGCCGCCGAGTACCAGCAAGCGGGGGCCGTCTCGACCGACCCGGCGGCGTCTGCGCGGCTGCGACGTCGGGTAGTGCCGCTGTTGCGCACGGCGTCCTATGTACCCGATTCGCAGGACGGGTTCGCTTCGCGCCTGCGGCAGGCCCGAAAGGCCTATCGTACTAGTTTTTTCGTCGTCTGCGTTTCCAGCGTGGTGGTGCTGGTCCTATTTGCCGGCTTGGTCGGCTACGGCTATCGCTGGATTTTTTCACCGCTGCGGCAGCTACACCAAGGAGCGTGTCGCGTCGCGCAGGGCGACTTCGACTATCGACTCAGACTGCAGACCGACGACGAAATGGCCGAATTAGCAGAGGCCTTCAATCAGATGACGGCTCGCTTCCAGGAAATCGCCAACGATCTGGACCGGCAGGTGCAGGAACGGAGCCGGGAGTTGGTGCGGTCGGCTCGTTTGGCGAGCGTCGGCTTTCTGGCCGCGGGCGTGGCGCACGAAATTAACAATCCCCTAACGGCAATCAAGTGGACGGCCGAGTCGTTGGCGGGTCGGATGACGGAACTGTTGGCCGACGCGGAGGAAGCGGACCGGCAGTTGGTCCAGCGGTATCTGGACATGGTCCAGAAAGAATCGCTGCGGTGCCAGCAGATCACCGCCAAGCTGCTCGACTTCGCTCGGGGACAGGACGCGACGCGAGTGCAAAGCGACCTGACGGCATTGATCCGAGAGGTGCTTGAGCTGGTCGGCCACATCAGCAAGTTTCGAGACCGGACCATTGTTTTTGATCGGACTGATCCGTGCCAGGCGGAAGTGAATCCGTCCGAGATGAAACAGGTCATTTTGAACATCGTCTCCAATGCCCTCGAGTCGATGGAGGCCGGCGGTCGCCTGGAGATCGAACTGGTCGAGCAGACGGACTCCGTTGTTATGGTCTTTCGCGACGACGGTTGCGGGATGACTCCCGAGACTCTGGAGAACCTGTTCGAACCGTTTTTCACGCAAAAACGCGACGGAAAGGGGACTGGGTTGGGCCTGTCCATCAGTCATCGGATCGTCCGCGATCACGGAGGTCGCATCGAAGCACGTAGCGACGGACCGGGCCGGGGAAGCACATTCCGGGTCTTCCTGCCGCGTCGGAATCACGAGCAGCAGTCGGCGGCATGAGCGGAGGTCGTGAGTCCTAGTCGGTTGAACGCAGTGAGCCGCGCCGGTGATCTCCGAATCCGTGACAGGAACCAAACAGCGGTTGCTCTGATTCAGTAGATTTGGTATCAACCGCACCGTTCAATCAAGAGTCGGTTCGGGAAGCCCGAGTTGGAAGCGGAGTGGAGAAAAAACAGCCGAGAGGACAGTCCGGCAAGGAGGCAGGACTTGGAAACCAGGGCGAAAAGTTTGCGTGTCTTATTTGTTGATGACGAAGAAACCATCCGCGAGGTGATGCGCATCGAATTGCCTCGGATGGGACACGAAGTGACGATCTGCGAAGACGGCGAGTCAGCTTTGAAAGCCGTCGAGGAGCGCACCTATGACGCGGCGATCGTGGACCTGCGCATGCCTGGCCTGAGCGGCTGGGAAGTCGTGGAAAAGATCAAATCGGTCTCGCCGGAAACCGAGGTGATCATCCACACGGGCCACGGCGATATGGATCAGGCCATCCGCGCGATTCGGTGTGGAGCTTACGATTTCCTTCCGAAACCCTGCCAGTTGTTCGACATCGCCAACGTGCTGCAACGGGTGGCGGAGAAACGAGCGCTGACCAACAAGGCCCTGGCCCTGGAAAACCGGCTCAAAGCGGTCGAAGGTTCTTCGGAGCTGGTGGGCGAGTCCGCCGTGATGCAGCACGTCAAGCGGCTCATCCAGAAAGTTGCTCCGACCTCTTCCACCGTCTTGATCTCCGGAGAAACCGGGACGGGCAAGGAGCTTGTGGCCCGGTGCATTCACGAATGCAGCCCACGCGCCAAAATGCCTTTCGTGCCGGTCAATTGCGGGGCCCTGCCAGAAGGACTCGTCGAAAGTGAATTCTTCGGACACCGGAAAGGAGCTTTCACCGGGGCAGACACACCTCGCAAAGGATTACTGGAAGTGGCCGACGGCGGAACGTTGTTCCTGGACGAGCTGGGCGAGCTCGACAAAGCCATGCAGGTCAAGCTACTCCGATTCCTGGAATCGGGAGAGGTCCGTCGCGTCGGGGAAAATGCACCGTTCCATGTCGATGTGCGCGTTGTCTGTGCAACGAACCGGGATTTGCAAGAAATGGTTCGCTCCGGTGAATTCCGCGAGGACCTGTTTTTCCGCATCAATACGTTCGAAATCCAATTGCCGCCTTTGCGGGGTCGAAGAGACGATATCCCCGTTTTGGCTCGATATCTGGCCGCTCGGCACCTGCGAAAAGTGTCCTCGCCTTCTGATTTGATTTCAGACGATGCGGTGCGCGCGCTGATCAACTACGACTGGCCGGGGAACGTGCGGGAATTGGCCAACGCGATCGAGCATG